>NZ_JAIHAP010000032.1:0-19114 GCF_020054775.1 Thermosipho sp. (in: thermotogales)
AGACCTATAGATACTAATAATCCTAGCTCCTTAAATGATTCTATATTTACAAATAAAAATGACAAAAATCCTGCAACAGTTGTTAGCATTGAAAAAATAATAGGAATTTGTATATGTTTTTTAGTTTTTTCAAAATCTTTTATTCTAAAGTAAGCATTATAATAATGAAGACCGTATCCCGAACCAATAATTAATAAAAACGAAAATATCATAACTGTTAATGTGTTTAATGGTCTGTTAAATAAAAATAAAATAGAAACTGTAAAAATAGAAGAAACTATGGGTGTAAAGACTGAAAAAAACGCAACTTTAGGTGATTTTGTTTGAAAATAGAAAAAGAACAAAATTAGTAGTAGCATGATAACTGGATAAATATACATTTGTTTTAACAATTCTTTAAAAAGCTCGCTATCAATTACTGGTTCACCAAAAAGATAATAATTTTCAAAAAATTTTTTTACATGTTTTTCAATTTTAGCAATGTATTTTCTTGCATCTACATTTTGTTTAAAGGTAAGGTTTATAATTGAGTATTTTCCATCTTTACTTATTAAGTTAGCTGCATTTTTGTCATTTAAAATTTCTTTTTGTAGAACATTATCTTTTATGTAGGTAGTTATAGAAAAACCAACAATTTTTGGGAAATTTGCAGGAGATATAATTGTAGATATGTAAGGTTCATTTAATAATTCACTCGTTAGATTTAAAAGTTTTTTTGTGTTTTCTTTATTGAAGAATCCATTATCTGAATAAATAATGACAAATAGTGAATTGCCATCGTTAAAGTCTTTTGAGAGCTTTGCAAAATTTTTCACACTTTCATTGTCAATTTCATTTAATGATTTTCCATACTTAAATCCTGGCAAAAATACATCAGGACCAGTGTATATTGAGCCCTTTATAAAAATTATTACAAGAGATATAACAAAAAATACTAAAAAAATTATAAATTTTTTCATATTAAATCCCCCTCAATTTCTTCTGCATTTATTGCGGCTTCAATTATAATGTCTTTATATTTACTCCATTCTTCTATGGCCTGTCTTTTTGAAAGATGTTGTATACATTTTTCATTAGATTTTGGCTCTAAAAGAAGGCAACCACTTGGTCGTTCATTAATATTAAGTTTACAACCTGATTTTGTTAAAAAAGCACATTCTCCAGAAATTGAATGATCAAAGATAAAGTTTTCTTTTCCTTTAACAGCAGGCCTTACAAAATATTCTTCTTTTTTTCTGTCATTCCAATCAATTGCCCATTTTCCTGATTTTAGGGCTTGGGTGAGTTTTTGTAATATTTCTTCTTTGCTATTTCCAAAATCTTTAGGGAGAGCAATTCCTGGATAGCTTTTACAACATTTACCACCACATTTTTTACAAATTTTTTCGTTAATAAACATTTTTTTCACCTTCTACGAAGATTGTATATTCATCTAAAACAGGTCTTGCATTTTTTATTTTTATTCTTTTTTCTTTAAGTGAAACATATTCAAATTCATTTCCCTTTTCAATATCTTCTTTAGCATTTAGTTTTTCAATTTCGTACAAAATTTTTCTTTGACCTTGAAAGATTAAAAAATCTTTCTCTGGTATAATCGTATATTCACCATCAGGTACGTTTAATTTTATAGTAGAAATTCCATCTGTTGCATATCCACCAATTACTGAAACATGGGATGCAATTTTTTGGCTTCGAGATAATGCTAAAGAAAGAGGGGATAATTTGTTTTCGACCTTTTCTACAGGTTTTGAAATGCAAAATCCTACAGTTGTATATTCCATGTCGCATCGTTCCCAGCTTTTTTCTATTTTGTATTCGTTGGAAAACTTTTTTCCAAAGAGTGAACTAGATATTTCTAACATTTTTGTATTAATTCCGGTTCTTAATTCTTTTAACTGAACAAGAAGTGCTCTTCTGCTATCTGATAGGTAATCAAAGCTTCCAATTTTTATAAGCGATTCTATAATAGAATAATTGATGTTTGGATTTTTTTGCAAGAAATTTTGTAATGAATTGTAAGGTTTGTTTTTGATGATTTGCAACCCAGTTTTTTCATTAATTCCAGAAATTAAGGTTATAGGAATTTCGAAAATATTATTTTCTAAATTTTCCAATTCGTTTTGAGTAAGGTTTGGTGGAATAACTTTAAATCCTCTTGCATGAAGCTCTAAGATTATTTTTTCAGATTTTGAAGAATCATATTTTAAAATTGTTTTGTAAAACTGTTTTGGAAAATGAGTTTTAAAATATGATAGGTAGTATGTGATATGAGCATAAGCAATTGCATGAGATTTGTTAAAAGCATATTCTGAAAATTCTATTATTGTCTCTATCAATTCATTTACAATATTTGGATTAAGTTTTTTCAAAAGTCCATCTTTTAATTTTTTTAAAAGAGGTTTCATAATTTGCTTGTCTTTTTTGGAAACCGCCTTTCTAAAAACATCCGCTTCTTCTTCTGTGAAATTTGCATATTCAGTGGCAATTTTCATTATTTGTTCTTGAAATATTAATACTCCATTAGTATCTTTGAGAACATCTAATTTCTGTGAACTATTTTCAATTTTTGAATTAGCATATTTTTTATCTATTCCAGCCTTTAAAGGACCAGGTCTGTTTAATGATAAAGCTATAGATAATTCTTTTATATTTCTAGGTTTTATGGTTCTAATAACTTTTTTTCCTAAATTACTGTCAAGTTGAAATATACCATTTGTAAAACCTTTTGAGATTAAATGGAACGTTTTTTGATCATTCAACCTTGGAACTCCAAATTTTTTCTCAAGTTCTGATAAAATAGTAAGAGTTTTCAAACCAAGTAGATCAAATTTAATATATCCAATTTTATGAAGTGATTCCATATCCCATTCTATTGTTTGATCTTTTATTGGAACATTAATCTTTTCTTTGGAGATGATTATTCCAGCAGCATGAACACTTTTATGTATTGGAAGATTTAAAAGATATTTAATTTTGTCTGAAGATATTTTATTTTCATAAGCAATTTTTTTTAAAGTTTTTTCTCCAATACTTGAAAATGTTGTAATGTAATATACATATTTAAATTCTTCCCTAATCTTTTCAATTAATAACTTTCTTTTTGTATCTTCTACATCTAAATCAATATCAGGTGGTTCATTTCTTCCTTTATTCAAAAACCTTTCAAACAGTAGATCGTATTTAATGGGGTCTACGCTTGTTATTCCAAGAAAGTATGAAACTAATGAACCAACGGCACTTCCACGTCCAGGTCCAATCTTTATGTTATTCTTTTTCGCTATTTTAACGATTTTATAAACTGTAAAAAAGTAATCAACAAAATTTTTTTCTTTTATTATTGACACTTCTTTTTCTATTCTTTTTTTGTAGATGGGATTCTTAACATTTTTAAATTCAAGAAAATTTTTGTTTGCCTTCGGAAGTACTTGATCTGATTTTATGTTATAATCTGATACTTGTAGGTCGCAGTAAATCTTTTTTAAAACTCCTTTTTCTACAGGATTACAACCTAAAAATTTTGAAAAAATCTCGTATAAATACCTTTGACCTGGAAGATAATAAGCAAAATATATTTCATCTAAAGGGATGTAATTTAAGCTTATTTTTGAAAAATCATTTTTGTTATATGCTTCAAATAGTTCGTATAATTCATATGTATTTTTTGCATAAAATACTTTATTATTATGTTTAAATGAAATAATAGGTTTGATACCATAACTTTTACATATGTCAATAAATTTAACAGTAGCATGAAAATTAGTATCACAAAGAATCAAGCATCTTGCTCCATTAATGCTTGCATATTTAACTGCGTCTTCAATTTTTAAAATTGATCCTGAAAATGAATATGGACTAACTATTGCAGTAATCATTTCTTCAAAAGTTTACTGAACTGTTCTAGATTGTTATTTTTAAAAATACCATATCCCATTACGAGTATGTCTGCACCAGCTGAAGAAACAACATCAGCGTTGGTTTCATTAATCCCACCGTCAACTGCGATTGAAAAGTTTAAGCCATATTTTTCTTTCCAATTTTTTAGTGTTTTTATTTTTTCAATTGACTTTGCAATAAATTTTTGACCTGAAAATCCTGGATTTACACTCATTACTAGCACGCCGTCTAAAAAAGGTATAATTTCTTCAATTAAGTATAAAGGTGTGCCTGGGTTTAATGCAACAAATGCTTCAAAACCGTATTCTTTAATTCTTGATATCAATCTGTGTATATGATATGTAGTTTCTAAATGAACAGTAATTCTTTGAATATCAAACTCTTTTAGTTTCTCAACATGAAACTCAGGATTTGTTACCATAAGATGCACATCTATAGGCAGGTTGGTGCAGTTTTTAACAGCTTCTATTAAGGGATAGCCAAATGTTAAGTTAGGAACAAAATGCCCATCCATAGTGTCAAAGTGAATTTCGTCAATGAATTTTTCTACTCTTTTAATTTCACTTTCAAGATTTGATAAGTTTGCAGCAAGTATTGAACCACTTAACTTAACCATTCTTTTTCCTCCTCAAAAAATTTTATGCTATAATTATTATAACAAAGGAGGTGCAAAAAATGAATGAAAAAATAAAAGAAACTGTTGATTTTATAAAAAATCAAATAAAAATTTTACCTGATATTGGATTAATATTGGGTTCGGGATTAGGTTTTTTAGCTGAGAAAATTGAAAATTCAACAGAAATATCGTATAAAGATATTCCTAATTTTCCATATTCTACCGTTCCTGGGCATGAAGGAAAATTGGTGTTTGGCAATTTGTCAGGTAAAAATGTTGTAGTTTTAAAAGGAAGATTCCATTTATATGAGGGTTGGAATCCTGAGACAATAAAGTTTGTAATTTATACATTAAGAGAATTAGGTGTTGAGAGATTACTTATTACAAATGCAGCAGGTGGAATAAATAGAGATTTTGAGCCTGGAGATGTTGTATTAATAAAAGATATAATCAATTTTCAATTTAGAAATCCTTTAAGAGGCTCGAATGATGAATATTTTGGGCCAAGATTTCCTGATATGTCCAGTGTAGTTGATTTTGAATGGTATGAAAAAGTTAAGAAAGAGTTTCCTAACTTAAAAGAAGGTGTCTATATGGCAGTTTTGGGACCAAGCTATGAAACTCCTGCTGAAATTAGAGCATTTAAAAGATTGGGTGCGGATTTAGTTGGGATGTCAACTGTTCCTGAGATAATCGCCGCAAAGCATTGTGGTATTAAAACATTGTCTTTTTCATGTGTAACTAATATGGCTGCTGGAATTTTAGATACCCCATTATCACATAAAGAGGTTGTTGAAGTTGCAAATAGGGTGAAAGATACATTTTCAAAAATTATATTAAAAACTTTGGAGGTGCTCTGATTTGGTAGCAAATAATTTTTTAAATATAGTTGCAAATTTGAAACAAGCTAATAAAGTTTTGGTTTTAGGACATATTATGCCTGATGGTGATGATATAAGTTCAGTATTGTCTTTAACGCTTGGTTTGAAAAAGCTTGGTAAAGAAGTTATTCCAGCTATTGATTGGAAGATACCATCTTACCTTGGTGAAATAGACGAAGTTTTGCTTATAAAATCTTTTGAAGAGATAGATATAAAAAATTTTGCACCGGATATTATTGCAATAGTAGATGCGTCAAGTCCAGACAGAGTTGGGCGTTTTTCACAATATTTGAATGATTATAATGTTTTAGTAATAGATCATCATGCAACTAATACATTGTTTGGAAATATTAATTGGGTCGATCCAACGTTTGGTGCTACAGCTCAAATGATATTAAGAATAAACAGAGAATTAGAAGTAGAGTATGATGAAAGACTTGCTTTAATAAATTTACTTGGAATTGAGACAGATACAGGCTTTTTTAGGTATTCTAATGCTGATGAAAGAGTTTTTAAGGATGCGGCAGCTCTAATTTCTCTTGGCGCAAAGCCAGATGTGATTGCTAGAATGGTTTTAGAAAATAAAAGATTGGAACAATTTAAGCTTCTATCAAGAATGATAGAAAAACTCAAAATAGAGTCTGATGGACTTTTAGCTTATTCTTATTTAAGTAAAGAAGATTATGAAGAGTTAAATTGTACAGATGAAGATAGTGGGGGGTTTGTAAGCGAGATACGTTCAATAAAAGGTGTTGAAGTTGCAATATTTTTTTATGAGTATACTGAAGGTGAAATCCATATCAGTTTTAGATCGAAAGAATGGTTTGATGTAAGTAAAGTTGCGCTGTTAATTGGTGGAGGGGGTCATCCTAGGGCTGCTGGAGCTTCAGTTAAAGGAAAAATAGAGGATATTGTGGATGAGGTTGTAAAACTGACTATATCTGAAATTAAAAATCAAAAGCCATGAGTTTTTGAAATCCTAGGGGGGAACATATGAAAATCGTAAAGTTTTTTAGAAAAACTTATAATGGAGACGAGTTTTTAATTGAAGAAGATGGTAAATTAAAAAGGATTAAAAAGATAAACAAAGAAATAGTTAGTAACTTTAGAGATTTTTCAATATTTTTGAACTTAATTTCTTATGTAGATGAGTTTTTAAAGCCTGAGAGATTTTTTGTGGAAGAAGATTTTTATACAGTGGTATTTCCTTATTATGGAGAAAATGAAATAAATATTGAGAAACTTTCCGTAGATTCAAAAGATCTAATTGCTTACAAAATGTTGAATATTGCTCAACAAGTTTTTCATATTCCAAATCTTTCTTTTCCTGTTTTTTCATATGATGATATATTATTGAACGAAAATGATGTAATTATTCAACCTCCTATTTGGTTGAGTAAAAATATTGTTCCCCCAAAAAACTTTAGAACATTTGTAGCACCAGAGTTTGAAAAAGAATTTAAATTTAGCGATAGATCAGTAGTGTATGTATTTGGTAAAGCTCTAGAAGGTTTAGATTTGGAAAACGAATTTTTTAGGTCAATTATTCCAAATATGGTAAAGGAAGAATTAAATGAGAGAACAATACATTTTGTTGCACCATCTCTCTATCAGACTTTTGTAAATGACGAATTTGTTATACCAATAATTGAAAGACCTGAATTGTATAAAATACTGGAGCTAGTAAATGAAAAGAGTTATAAATTTATTGGAGTTGTTGGAGATCAAAGATTAGGAAAAACTACACTTTTAAATATGTTGCAAGATAGACTTCAAATGGAAGGAAAGATAGTTTTAAGGCCGACTAGTATTACTCAATTGGTTAATCAATTACTACAAGTTGCTGCAGGGAAAGTAGCAGATGAGGTTCTTGAAGAGCTTTTTAACATGATAAAAAATGGTGGAAAAATAGATGTTATTGTTCCTCTTGTTGGAGAAGTTATGGATAGTATAGGAGATTTGTTTATTTTAGTTGATGATTACCAGGAAAAATTTGATAATTTTAAAGCGTTTTTGAAAGAACTTATATCGCTTAATTTTGTTAATAAACACCAGATTATAGCGTTTTCTACTGAGGTATTTGATGAATTTGAGTTTATTATTGATGTAAATAAATTTTCAAAAGATGATATAAAAAAAATTCTTAAAAAATCCTTTGTTAAAATAAATGGTATAGATATTTTAACTGATTTTTTGTTTAAGATTAGTTCTGGATATCCAGGAATATTAGTTGAAGTGCTCAAATTGTTAGTGGAAAAAAGGATATTAGTAAAAAATATTGAAAAAAGAGTTTGGGAATGCGACTTTGATAGATTATCTCATACTAATATTGAACAAGTATATGATATTAGTCAAAATTTAGATGAAGATTTATTTTTAAAAGCTAAAAATATTGCAATTTTAGGCCAAAAATTTACCGATGAAGAGTTAGAATTGCTTGAAAAAGTATGCGGTATTTCTTTTCAAAATTTAGTTAAAATACTTGAAGGAAAAGGAATTTTATACAGAGAATATAATGTCTGGAGATTTACTTTAAGACAATATTGGGAAAAGTTCTATGAGAAAATAGAGGATAAGGAACATTTGCATAAAAAGTTAATTGAAAAATATTCAAAAATAACGTTTTTTGGTGTTTATCAGAAAATTGCTTGGCATTATAAAATGTTGAATCAAGAAAGTAAAGCTATTATTTATTATATAAAATCTATTCGAAGAGGATTAGAAGAATATTATTCGCCTAATCTGTTACTTTATCTTATAAGTGAAACAGAAAAATTGATCCCAAAGGATAAGATTTTATACACTTTACTTAGATTTAAACTTGAAGTTTATAGAAGGGTATTTAAAGAGGTAGATTTTGAAATACCTGATGAAAATATTTTTGAATATTTAAAAATTTTGAAAATGCAGATAAATTTTCAATATGATGCTTTAAAAAAATACTTTGAAGAAGATAAAGAAAGGTTGAAAGGTTATGGTCTTATAGGAAGTTATAGGAGAAAGCTGTCATACTATCAAACTCTGTACGTTCTTGAAGAATATGAGAAAATAGATTTAGAAGTATTGCAGAAAATTTCTGATCTTCCATGTACTACTTCCTTTGTTTGTAGCTTAAAAATTGGAGCTTTACTCCTGCTTGGAAATTTTTATTCGCAAAGAAATAGATTACTGTCAGACTTTTACTTTGAAAAGGCTAAAAATATTGCTAAGAAAAATAAAATATATCATCTTCTTTCGATTGTTTATAAAGATCTATCGTTTAATACATCAAATATGATAATTGCGGATAATTTATTGGATAAATCAATTCAATACGCTGAAAAAGCAGGACTTTCAAACATTGCTATTTTGTCGACATTGGATAAAATAAGAATAATGTTATATATGGGACAAATTGATAAATTTTTTATAGAATTAAATAAAGTTAGAAAAATAGCTAAACTTAGAAATTTGAAACCAGAACTTGCTTCAACTTACAGCCTCGAAGTTTTGTATCATATTTATAATAGGGAATTTGAAGAAGGATATAATGATCTTCAAAATTTTAAAAGGATACTTGATACTGTTAGTACAAAGGGAAGGTACCTTAGAACATTAATAATGCTTTATTTGTTTTCTGAAAGATTTACAGAAGCAAAAAAGATTTATGAAAATGTAAAAGATAAAAGTGTTTTTAGACAATATGGATTTGATTACTTTTTAAAGCTTGCTTTTGCGAAAAGTTTAGATGAATTTGAAATGGTTTGGAAAGAGTATAGGGATTCTGAGATTTTCCTGTGGCGCGAGGAAATTTATGCATTATTAGGTGACAAAATTGCCGAAGTTGATCCGGATGGTTTTTTCGAGCAGCTAAATTTTTTGGAAAGAGAATATTCAAGTCAAGGGTTAAAACTTTCTCTTGCGTTGTTGTATGAAGGATATGCAAAATATTATAAGGTAATTGGTAAAAGTTATAAGCATCAAATATATATGTCAAAAGTTTACTCTTTATACAAAGAAATGGGGTTAAAAAATTATTTAAAAATTATTGAAAAGAAAAATGATTTTTTGAAACCATTTTTTGAAAAATCTTTAAATATTTCTAAATTTATAGATTCCGAAAATATTTCTAAGAGTTTGAAGGGTTACTTTGAAAAAGCAAATCTTTCAATTAATCTTTTAGAAGAATTAAAAGCAATTGAAGAAATAGAAGATCCACAAAATCTATTAAATTATTTTGCAGGGAAAATAGTTCAGTACTTACCAGTTACTGATGTTTATATTTTTGTTGAGGATAGACAAATTGAAAAGAAATACAAATTTTCAAATACAGATGATATCTTACAAGAAGATGGGATTTTCTCAGATCCTTTAAAGATAAAGATTTCTGATAGAGTTGATAAATACTTACATTATGAGATTTATGTTTCAAATCCATTGTTGTCTGTTACACAAGAAAATTTATATAACATTCTAGATTTTCTTGAAATTATTGAATACGGTTTTGTAACTTCATTAAAATCTTCAATTTTAAAGTTAAGAAGTTTCCTTGATCCTCTTACAAAATTATATACAAGGTATTATTTTATTGAAAAATTATCACAGATGTTTAGAAGAGCGATTAAGTTTAATGAAAAACTTTCAGTAGTTATGTGTGACTTAGATCATTTTAAAAAGATAAATGATACGTATGGTCATTTGATAGGTGATGAAGTTTTGAAAAAAATTGCTCAAATTTTGAGAAGAAATGTAAGGCTGACAGATGTTATTGGAAGATATGGAGGAGAGGAATTTATAATATTTTTACCTTATTCTTCTTCAAAACAAGCGTATGAGATTGCTGAAAGAATAAGAAAAAAAATAGAAAAGTTAGATGAATTTCCTTTTAAAGTAACAATGAGTTTTGGTATAGCAAGTTATCCAGAGACTAAGGTTAACAGCCCTGACGAGTTAATACATCATGCTGATGATGCATTGTATAAAGCTAAAGAAACTGGAAGGAATAAGGTGGTAATGTTTAATGAGAGATAAGATTATTGAAGAAATTTTAAAATTTGGTAATGATGTTTATATTGATGAACCAATGAAATGCCATGTAAGTTTTCGAATTGGAGGCCCTGTAAGTGCTTTTGTGGTTTCACCTTCCATAGAAATATTTATTAAAACTTTTTCATTTTTAAAGGAAATTAGAGAAGTTAAAGTTTTAGGAAATGGAACTAATGTTTTGCCTAAAGATTCAAAAATGGATTTTTTTATATTATCAACAAATAGATTAAATAAAATTGAAATTTTAGAAGATAAAATTATTTGTGAAAGTGGATTGAATCTTAAGAGTTTGTGTAATATAACTGCAAAAAATGGGATTGCCGGTTTTGAGAATTTATATGGTATTCCTGGCAGCGTTGGTGGAGCTGTTTATATGAATGCAGGTGCTTATGGAAGTGAGATTGCCGATTTGGTATTATACGTAGAAGCTTATGATGGAAATAAAATAGTTCGTTTTAATGTTAATGAATTAAAATTTTCTTATAGGAATAGTTTATTTAGAGAAGAAAAAGATTTAATTATTTTAAGAGTAGCTTTTAAAAAGTTTAATGATGAACCTGATTTAATATTGGAAAAAATGCGTGAGATAATTTTAAAAAGGGTTGAAAAGCAACCATTAGAATTCCCGAGTGCAGGAAGTGTTTTTAAAAGGCCTAGAAAAGATTTTTATGTTGGTAGTGCAATTGAAAAAGCTGGTTTGAAAGGTTTTAAGATTGGTGGTGCAAAAGTTTCGGAAAAACATGCAGGATTTATTATTAATTACAATAATGCTACATATGATGATGTCGTAAATTTAATCAAATACATAAAAGAAAAAATTTATGAAAATTATAAAATCAATTTAGAAACAGAAATAGAAATTTGGTGAGGAGGGATTTGGATGAGCTTATGGAAGAAACGTAATTTAGAAGAAGTTGAAAAATTTAGTAAAGATTATAGAAAATTTATTGATGAAGCAGTCAGTGAAAGGCTAGCTGTTGATTTTTTTGAAAATCTTCTTATTGAAAATGGTTTTATACCATTAGATAAATATACAGGAAAAGAAGAAAAGGTTTTTTATACGAATGCAAATAAGTCGTTAGTTGCTGCAAGAATTATAAACAAGCCAGAGGATGGATTTAATATAATCGCTGCTCACATTGATGCACCAAGGATTGACTTAAAACCTAATCCTTTGTACGAAGATGAGGGTTTTGCGCTTATGAAAACTCATTATTATGGAGGAGTAAGACTTTATCAATGGTTAAATATACCGCTAGCACTTGTTGGAGTTGTATACAAAGATGATGGAACAAAATTGAATATAAAAATTGGTTTTGAAGAAAATGATCCGGTTTTTGTAATAGCTGATTTGTTGCCACATCTTGATAGAAAAGATGAAAAAATTAGCGAAAAATTTCAAGGTGAGAAGATGAACCTTATAGTTGGTTCTATCCCATTAGATGGTGAAGAAAAAGAGGCGGTAAAAAAGAATGTTTTAAAAATTTTGAAAGATTTGTATAATATTGAGGAAGAAGACTTTGTGAGTGCTGATATTGAGCTAGTTCCTGCATTTAAATCAAGAGAAGTTGGATTTGATAAAAGCTTGATAGCAGCTTATGGCCATGATGATAGAATTTGCGCTTATCAAGCAATTAGAGCATTGATAGATGCAGAAAATTTGGAAAAATCAGCTGCTGTCATATTATTTGATAGGGAAGAAATTGGAAGTGAAGGAAATGCAGGTGCAAAAGCTAGATTTTATAAGAAATTTTTTAGAAAAATTTTAAAAATAAATGGTTCTAATGATACAGAATCATCCCTAGATGAATTAATAGAAAATTCTTTTGTAGTATCAGCTGATGTTGGAGCTTTAATAAATCCAACTTATAAAGATGTTCATGATAAATATAATGCTGCAAAAGTCGGAGAAGGAATTGTACTTGTAAAATATACTGGTTCTAGAGGAAAAGCAGGTGCTAGCGAAGCACATGCTGAAGTTGTAGCTCATGTAAGGAAAGTTTTAAATTCTGCAGATATAAAATGGCAAGTTGGAACTCTTGGAAAGATAGGAATTGGTGGTGGCGGAACAGTTGCAAAATTTTTAGCTGAAGAAGGATTTAATGTTATTGATATGGGACCTGGTCTTTTGAGTATGCATTCTCCATACGAATTGGTTTCAAAGGTTGATTTATATGAAACATATTTAGCATATAAAGAGTTAATCTCAAAGAGGTGATATTGTGTCAACAAGCATTGAAAGCCTTTTAAGAGAAATATGCTTTAGAGTAAAGGTAAAAGGAAGGGAAGTTTTAAAAGAATTCCCAATTACGCCTGCTCAGTTTGATTTAATGCAAAAATTGTATTTTAATGGTGAACAGACAATGACCGATTTGAGTAAAATTCTTGGAATTGCAAAAAGTACAACAACGGGTCTTGTTAGTAGGCTTGAAATTGATGGATTTGTTGAGAGAAAAAGAAGGGAAAAAGATAAAAGAGTAATTACTGTAAAGTTAACAAAAAAAGGAGAAGAAGTAATTGATAAAGTAATATTAAAGAGGATAGAGTTTGTTGAAGAAGCTTTAAAAGATTTTGATGAATCATCTAAAGAAAAATTAAAAGAACTCTTAAGTTTATTTAATGAATCACTAAAGAAATATAGGTGATAAGTATGAAAAAATTTGCAGTTTTTGTGATGTTTTTTGTTTCAATGTTTTTATTTGCAAATTTAACTATTATAACTGAGCCTAGTGCAATGGTGTATTGGAATGGAGCCTTGATAGATGTTGTACCATTAGATGGTGTTTTAGAACTTGAAAATCTTGATTATCCAGGTACCTTGAAAATAGTTAAACCTGGTTATGCACCTTATGAAACATTAGTCTCAACTGATACGATATTGAAAGTAAAACTTTCCCTTCCTTCATATATCGAAGTTACGTCTGACCCTGAAAATGTAGATGTTATTGTGAATGGTAATTTTTTAGGAACTTCTCCAGATGTGTTTGAAGTAAGTTCTGGGGAGCTTCTTTTGACATTTGAAAAAGAAGGCTATATTTCAAAAAAATTTAAAATAACGCTTTTGCCATCCCAGATAAAAAAAATTCATGTAACTTTAACTAAAAATGTAAAATTAAAATTGATATCTAATGATGTAATTGAAGCAACTATTGATGGAAAATATATAAAATTACCTACTACAGTTGAAGTGCTACCTGGAAAGCATGTACTAAAATTATATGGAAAAGATTATATTAAAACTGTTCAAGAAATAGAAGTTCCGGCAGTTGAAGAATATGAGTATAATGTCGATGAAACTGTTTATGTGAATTTGTATGTTTATGGTTATCCTGAGAATGCGAATGTGATTTTGAATAATATTTCAAAGACTTCTCCTGCAATTTTTAAGGTTATTCCTGGGATATACGATATAAAAATAGAAAGTGATGGATTTAAGACATTAAAGGAAAAAATTAATGTTACAACTTCTAGTAATACTTTTATGTATAATTTAAGTAAAAATTTAATTTCCTCAGTTAATAATTCTTTAACTGTTTTTTTTGATGGTTATATTTCAAAAGATAACCTAGTTCCTAAAAGATTGTATTTTACAAAAGTAGTTGGTGACAATAAGGAATGGTTTGGTTTTACTGATGGTTCAATTGAAGAAATTCCAAAAAGTTTTAGCGTAATATTTACTAAAGATGGATATATTGAGTATAAAGGTGTAAGATATAATTCTCCGGTGATATTGAATGTAAATTACGATGATACTGTGAAAGTAGTCTCTAATGGGAAAGAAGAATCGGTTATTGTGAAAGAAAATAAAATATTGGATGATCCTAAAAGTTGTGCTGTAAATATTTACTCAAAGCAGGTTTTTGATGTAAAAATTAATGGGAAATTTATAGGACGAACTCCAATATATTTGTTGTCACTTCCTGAAGGTGGATATAGGATGGAATTTTTAAAAAATGGAATTACAATATATGAAAAAAATGTTGAAATAAAACAAGGGATTTTAAATGAAATATATGGAGGGGATTAGATGAGAAAAGTGCTAAGTATTTTTCTAATAATGTTTTTAATGATGATTATATTTGCAGTTGAGACAGTTATAACAGATCTTTCTCCGATTGTTCCTGAATATTCAGCAGTAAAATTTTTGGTTGAAAACCAAATAATGGATTTAGATGTAAATGGTAATTTTAAACCATCTCTTTTAATAACTAGATTAGATATTGCAAAAGTTATATATACTGTAATTCAAAAATATAACCTTTCAAAGATTTCAGACATTGAAAAATCTCTTGCTAACATTAGTGACGAAATAAAAATTGCAAAAGGTTTAGTTAGTGGGATTGATAAAAGGTTGGTAAATCTTGAAACAAAGCAAGAAGAATTAACGCAAAAGATTGAAGCTTTTGATGCATTTTTAACTCAGTCATCGGAAACACTTTTTGCAAATATTGAAAAAAATTATGTAAAAAGAGAAGATTTTGATTCTCTTAAAGCACAAATTACTTTGATTTCTCAGGTTTACAATTCTCAGACAAAGAAATTTGAGGAAAAGATAAATGATATTGAGAAAATTTCAGAAATTGAAAAGAAAATAAATATTGTGAGTAATCAACTTGAAGACTTGAAAACAAACTTTTTGGAAGAACAGGCAAAGAATATTGCGAAGTTTTCTGATATTGAAAAACAACTTTCTAATATTCCAACAAATGTTACAAACCTCAATGTTACAGTAGCTCGGCTTTCTAATAAAGTTTCTTCAATAGAAGAACTTTATACTAAACTATCAAATATAAAAGCTTCTGACATTGATAAATTAGAAAACTTGAGTGAATTGGAAGATAAGGTTAATCAAATGTATTCAATTTTGACAGATCTAAATGCATTCTCGATGGATTTAGATTCTTTAAGAAAAAGGCTAGAAGGGATTGATATATTAACGGTCAGAAATGTTGTAAATAAATTTTCAATTTTGGAGAATAGATACCAGCAAATTGATAGTAGAGTACAATACTTGGAAAATAGTGTTGGAAAAATTGAACTTTTGAATCAAAAGATAGAAGAATTAAATGCAAAAATTTCAGATATTGAAAACAAGAAGATTATGTTAGATAATTTAGAAAAAATTTCTAATGATGTTGAAGAGTTAAATAAGTATAAAGAAGATTCAAAAAAAGCACTTGACATTATGAGTGATAAATTAGTGGAAACTAACAATAATATGAGAACCATTTTAATTGTTTCAATTGTTTCAGCGGCAATATCAGTAATTTCATTCATATTGACAATTACTAAATAATAAAAGTAAAGAAATTAAGGGGGATAGTATGATAATAAAAGTTAAAGTCCCGGAAAATAAAATGAGTGCAAGTATAATACTCGAAAAAGCAGGTGATGATGATAAAGTTACCCCGAAAGAAATAGTCGATGCTTTGAATGAAGCAGGGGTTAAATTTGGTATAGATTATGATGTAATAAATAGAATTTGCCAAAATCCTGAATTTTTTGTACCATTGCAAGTTGCTGTGGGTAAAGAACCAAAAAATGGTGAAGATGGTCGCATTGAGTTTGTAAATTTTGAAAAAGAAAAGGAAAGTGATAAAAAGAATATCGATTTTAGAGAATTCCCTACTCACAAAAGGATAATAGTAAGAAAGGGGCAAAAAATTGCTACAGTTTATGAGCCAACAGAAGGAGAAGATGGAATAAACGTATTTGGTGAAAAAATAGCTGGAAAAGTTGGAAATAAAGTAGATATAAAGTTGGGAAACAACGTTGAGTTAAAGGATAACAGTATATACTCGAAAGTTGATGGAATATTGATAGTTGATCTAAATGAAAACTTTATTGATGTAGGTGAAGTTTTAGAGATAAAAGGGGATGTAGATTATTCGATAGGCAATATTGATTTTCCAGGTGAAGTGGTCATTACAGGTGATGTGAAGCCAGGGTTTGTAGTAAGGGCAAAGAAAGATATAAAGGTTGAAGGAATAATTGAAGCAGCAACTGTAATATCGTTAGAGGGTAATATAATTGTTAGTGGAATTAAAGGAAGAGATAAAGGAATAGTAAAATGTTCTGAAGATTTGAATGTAAGATTTGCCGAAAATGCAAATTTGGAAGCAAAAAATTTGATTTTCAAAGATCTTTTGAATAATTGTAACGTAAAAGTTTCTGAAAGTATTATTTCAGAGAATGGAAGAGGGGTTATTGTCGGGGGAGAATATATAGCAGGAGTAAAAATTGAGGCTGAAGAAATTGGTTCGGAGATAGGAATTCCTACACGTCTTGAAGTTGGTATTCCACCACATTTACTTGAAGAGAGAAAACTTCTTCATACGCAAATAATGCTTGATAAGCAGAATGCTGAGAAATTAATGAAGATAGTTAAACAATATAAACTATTAAAAGAGAAGAAAGTTGATATACCTAATGATAAGAAACAATTGTTTGTTAAAGCAACGACAACTCTTCTTAATATAAAAGAACAACTTGAAAAAAATAAAAAAAGATTGGATGAAATTGAGGAAATGATAAATAAGATTAAAGTTGATGCTAAAGTTGTAGCTCGAAAAATTATTTATCCTGGAGTTGAAATTATGTTGCAAGGGCTTAAGTATTATATAAATAAACCATTAAATAAGGCGGTATTGAGAATTGAGAATGATAACATTATTGTTGGAGGGTATAAAGAATGATAAAAATTGAGCCAAAGTTCAGAGAGCAGGTATGGGGAGACTTCAATTTAAATAAAACGTTTGGAATAAAAGGTAATCCAATAGGTGAAGTTTGGCTACTTTCTGGTCACCCACTTTATACCACGAATATTAATGGAAAAACTGTTAATGAAGCATCAAACGAGTTATGTGGAAAAGAATTTAAAAGATTCCCATTACTAATAAAGTTAATATCAACAAATGCTTGGCTTTCTTTACAAGTCCATCCTGATGATGAATATGCTCAAAGAGTTGAGGGGGAACCTTGGGGAAAAAGTGAGGCATGGTATTTTTTGAAGGATGGTGAAATTGCAATTTGTGAAAATCCATCCTTAATTCCTCAAGCTTTAAAAAGTGGAAATTGGGAAAAGGTAATTCGAAAAGTCAAGGTTAAAAAAGGAACATTTGTTTATATTCCTGCAGGAGTTATTCATGCATTAGGTCCGAATTCGACTATAATTGAAGTTCAACAATCTTCGGATTTAACATATAGAATTTACGACTGGGGAAGGCAAAGAGAATTACATATTGAAAAAGCATTACAGGTAGCAAAAAAAACTAAATATGAAAATTTATTGATGGAAAAGATTTCATGTGAATACTTTAATATGGAAGAATTATTTGAAGGTTATGTAGATGGATTTGCAGTAGCTGTACCTAAAAAAATCGAAAAAAATTTTGGAGCCTTTTTAATACCAAAAGGCTCCAAAGAATTCGTTAGAGATTCTATAATAATTACTCTTGGCGAATTCTTTTTGAATTCATAAATAATTTTGAATTTTTTTCAACACCTATAAAGTCAGAGATAACTTCGCATTTAGAAACTAATGCAAAAAATAGATTATTCCTTGATTCTTCAGAAAGGCCTTCGAAGTTTCCTTGGCCTTTTGCTATTATAATATCTGAGTCGTAGAATAATCTTCTAAATTCTTCAGAAGATTTTGGCAAAGAAGCCCCTGCAGTTTTAAGTTTTGTATCAATTATTGTTGCAAATTTTTCGATACCTATATATTTACCATCGTCAACTGTTGCATCATTTATAATAGGTTTTCCTTTTAGAGCCACAAAGATTTCAATGTCATGAAGAGTTTCTTTAATAATTTCAATAAAGAGCATGTCGAAAACTAATTCTCCAGCATTATCGGCAATAAATAATAGATTTTTTGATGAAAAAAGTGATTTTTTAAATTCTTCAAAGTCATCGATAGAAAATGGTTGATTCCATATGTCTATAACCTGCTTAAATAATTCTTCGGTTGAACCTTTTTTAGCTCCAAAATCAATTAGATTGCCAGCAACCGATAGTTTTGCTGCCTCATATAGTGGATCGCTCGAATCAAGGATTCTGCTTTTAAAATTTTTATATAAAGTTAAAGCAGCATCGTTTGACTTTTTCTTTTCTTCAGAATAGAGGTCATTTTTGTTTAGATAGTTTTCAAGCTTTTCATACATTACCTCGGCAATATCGATAGGTTTTAGATTATAATTTAGTTGGGATAAATCATTAAGCACTTTTTTAAGTATATTCCATTTTTCATGTTCTGAAATAACAAATTTGTCAAGTATTCTCTGAGCCTGGTTAACATGACAAGTAAGGCATTTACTAATAGCTTTCATTTTTGTTTTTACTCTCCTTGATTCTTTAGTTTGGATTCAATTATGTTGATTACATCTTCAACTGTAGATATATTTTCTAGTTCATCGTCTTCAATTCTAATTCCATATTCGTCTTCGAGAATCATTACTAAATCTACTACATCCAATGAATCTGCTCCCAAATCATCAATAATATTGGAACTTTCATCAATATCTTCAATTGGAATGTTCAATTTTTCGGCTAATATTTTACTTACTTGTCTAAATAATTCTGCTCTTTCCATTCTTTCCCTCCTCTTCAAAGAAATATTTTTAATTAGCCTCCTGAAATTTGTTTTTTCTTAATTTTTTGAAAATATTATTCTTTCCCTTTTATCTTTAAAAAGAGT
>NZ_JAIHAP010000033.1:0-18796 GCF_020054775.1 Thermosipho sp. (in: thermotogales)
AGGTATAATAACAGTTTACAAAAACACAAACCCGTGGATTGAAGGCGGACCAGACATAATCATGAGGACAAAAAAGGAGCTGCGGAGATACGTCTCCGTATAGCTCCTTTTTAAATTTATCAAAAGGAGGAAGTGAAAATGGAACAGATAGTTTATTTTTCAGGGAAAGTAAAAGAATTAAACAAATTTTTAAAAATGCTTTATACAATACACGGGAAAATAGTTGCAGTTGACATTGACAATACCCTTATCAATGTCAACAAGGAATTAAAGAAAACAGGATACAACATAAATTTATATCCCAATCCCGAACTAACAGAAGATTTTTGGGTTTCTGAAGAAGGGATAAACATTCTTTTCAATGCAGGCCTTATTCCTACTACAACAAAATTTATAGCAACTTTCATTACACTTGGTCCAGAAGTAGTTTTTGTAACGAGCAGAAACTTAAAATTAAAAGCCCTTACAGAAGAGTGGGTAAGGAAATATTTTCCTGGTTTTGAGGTATATTTTACAAAAGAAAAACATCTTCTTGATGCTGATATATACTGTGAAGACGATCCTCAACAAATACAAAAACTTATTTCTTTAAATAAAACTGTAATCATTCCAGAGTGGCCTTACACAAAAGATTTTCGTGTCTATAAAAATGCTATACTTTACAGTTTTTAAAGGAGGGGATTTAAAAATGTCCAATTACGATTATGACAAAAGGCTTTCTATACTAAACGTCGCAAAAAAACTCGGAATAAATATTCTAAAAAGAGCTTCAAGTGAAGAATACATTGCAAGATGCCCGTTCTGCGGAGATTCAAAAAATCCAACGCACGGGCATTTGTATTTAAATATTGAAAAAGATGCATATCACTGTGTACGCTGTGGAAAAAAAGGATATGCAATCGGTCTGTACGCCAAAATGCGAGACATCGACAGAAAAGAGGCGTACAAAGAGCTTATGGAAAAAGAGGCTGATGAAAATATCATTTTAACCCCTCCTGTAAAAAAAGTTAAACAAAACACTGTAGCACCAATCGGAATAAGAGATAGAACCTACAGGGCTTTTCTAAACAAACTTATTTTAAACCCTGAGCACCTGCGAAACCTCATCAAAAGAGGGTTATCATGGGAGGAAACAGCAAAAAATCTCTATAAGTCCCTGCCGGAAGAACCCCAGCAGCGCTGGGGAATATGTAGGGAGTTAATAAAGGAAGGGTATAACCTAAAAGGTATTCCGGGTTTTTACCAAAGAGAAAAGGACGGAGAAAAGTACTGGGATTTTGTAGATTACAAAGGCTTTTTAATCCCTGTAAAAGACGTACAGGGACGGATACAGGGCTTTCAAATAAGACTGGACGAAGAAGAGTTCGGAAAATATGTCTGGTTCTCGTCCAGAAACAAATTAAACGGCACACCTGCCCATGCATGGCAGGGAGTCCATGGAGAGCCTTCTAAAGTTGTTATTATCACTGAAGGCCCCCTAAAGGCGGATGTAGCACATTATCTATCACGTTTTACGTTTGTGTCTGTACCTGGAGTTACAGCAATAAAAGGAATAGAAGTTGTACTAAAGGAATTAGAGGCAGAAAAGGTTTATATTGCTTTTGATATGGACGTACTAACAAACCCGGCAGTACAGAAGGCAAAAGAAAAGTTGGAAAGAAAACTCGTTGAAGCAGGTTTTGAAGTTCGCACAAAGACATGGGACAGCAGATACAAAGGGATAGATGACTACCTCCTAGCGCAGAGAAAGCAAAAACAAAAGCAAGTTGTGTGAGAGAGGCTTTTGGCCTCTCTTTTTTTAAATTTTGAAGAAGGGGAGTTTAAAATTGGATAAGATTTTAAAACTAATAGAGCTTTGGGGAAGTGAAGGCTGGATAGAGTTTTCTCCTCATTCATTAGAACGAATAAATGATAGAAGCATAGTTAGAGAATTAATTCCAGATACTATTAAAAGTGCTGAAGAAGAGCTTGGAGACGGTAAAGTTAATCAAGATTTTGTTATTATAAATACTTTTGCAAATATAACCATAGCAGGGACATTTGAAAAACCAGATAAAATTGTTATTAAAACAGTGGTTGATAAAGGAGAAAATTTCATTCCCAAAAGAAAATGACATAGTTTATAGATAGTGTAAAATTTCAGTAGGTAACGAATCAGGAAAATGAGGTATAGATGTAGAAAAAAAGACCTCACCGGAAAAAATCAAAAATCAAAACAAAGGAAAGTGAGGTCAGAGATAAAATAAAAAAGATAATGCAGCCGGTGCAACAGGGGAAAAAAGAAAATACACGGAAGAAAACATAGAAGAATGGTTAAGAGTTTCATTACCGATACTGGAAGGTCCATTTGCGAGCAAGCCATGGATAAAATACGTTTTAAAGGAATTAATACGAGCAAATGGATTAGCAGTAGGTATTTGAGGAGTAAACAATTCTAGTATATATTTTACATTAAAAAAGCAAAAAAAGAAAGCGGATATTTATGATTTATTGAAGTAATAATTTAACATAATTAGCAATATATATAAACTGCTAATTTTAAACTCCTAGATTTTTAACGGTGAGGTCAGTTGTAAAAATTTTTTACCTACGAAATCTTGACACGGACCCCTGTTATAAAGGAGTTGCTGCACCTTTATTTTTATGTTAGAATAATTCTAAAAGAGTATTTTTGTGTGAAAATAAAAAGGAAAAATTCAAAGAGTATGGGCTTATAAATAAAAATTGTTCTAAATTAACAAAAAATTTCCATAATTTAAAATAGATTGTTTCTTACTTTTTATTACAGCCTCACTGCAAAAACATCTCTCTTGTTTCGCTTTTAAATAACCTAATATGGGTTGATAACGTAAGAAGGGAGAGGTTTTAAAAATATTGAAGCCTCAGTTTTTAATGAACTATATGGGTTGATAACACCTTTGAATCTTCTTATATAGTTCTGACTAAAGGTGTTTTTAACAAACTATATGGGTTAATAACTTTCCTACTTGTTCTATATGTTCACCTATTTCTAATACGTTTTTTTATGAACTAGGTGGGGTGAACATTTTTTTCATTTCACCTATATAGGTTTTTTTTAGAGAACTTTTAATCTAAAAACGTCTATCTTTGCAAACTTTGCGTATAAATCCTAAGTTGCAGCAAGATCTTCAAATATTGGATTCCGTAGAGGCTTTTTTGTTTTTACTGACAATCCGCTTTTATCTCATCAATAAATTCAAAAGGATTCCCGCCGGCTTATCCTAAAATTTTGCTAAAAATATAAAAAAATTTCCTTAAAAAAGAAGGAAAATATTATTTTATGTCGAATATATTAAAATTGGATTGGTTATCCATTTTTTTGACATGATCCAATAGAACTTATGCGGCTGTTTCGGCGCCCATAAGTTCTATTGGTGGTAATAAAAGCAAAGGAAATCGGAGGCAGTGCTGTTAAGCACTTACATCCGAGAGGTAGAGTATTTGCTTTTTCGAAAGCTTTGTTTTTTTGTAATAAAAAAAGATTAATCATACGAAATCTCTAATTTATTTAATACTTAATTTAATAACATTCTTGCTGTTCTAGCATTTGGTGCTTCAAAATAAGCTTTCGTTTGGCATGTATTTCTTTATTGTAAAGCTTAAGGAAGAAGCAAATTTGGTTACATATATTGTGATTTTGATGCTGCTTGACGAGCTATATTTGAATACATTGAGTCTTGGTATAATAGAAAAAGACTTCATAGTAGCATAGGCTATATGACTCCACAGGCAATTTGAGAGCATAGTTAAAAAGTTAGCATAAAAATTTCGAGTTTTTGTGTCTACTATATGGACGTAAAATCCAATAATATTTTACACTATCCTTATGGAAGGTTATTTAACTACATGCGTTAAGGTGATATACTCAAAAATAGTAAAATATAATATACAGTTCAAGGGTGTAAACTATGATTATACGGTATTGTGATAACTGTAAGTTAGAATATTACGATTTATATTTGTCTGAGTGTCCAAAATGTAACAAAAAAATGTCTTTAACTTCAAAAATATACTATTGTGAGAAATGCAATATACCAATTTATACCGATAAGTGTGAAATATGTGGGTCTTATGGCAAATATCTAGCTACGGATGTTCGACCAGTTTTTCCAAAAGAAAGGTTACTAATAGAAATAATACTTAAAAAACCTCTTGAGTTCAGATACTCATCAGTTTGGGCTGATATTACTGGTAATAGATATTTCATAGATGGTAAAGAATTGCGAATAAATAAAAAACAAATTTACAAAAATATATCAGAGGCAGATATAAAAGAAGTTCATCGTAAACTAAGAGAGATTGAAGATAAGGAAGGAGAAAAAAAATTTAATGAAATAATCAAAAAATTTATTGAGGCAAATGCTTTCCACTTTGAAAAGTTATTCTTTGATGCAAAAAATTTTATAAAAGAAAATACTAAAGGTTATAGTTTGGATGAAATATTTATATCTTTTAGCGGTGGAAAGGATTCTACAGTAGTTAGTGATTTGGTAATGAAAGCTTTAAGCACGTCAAAGATAATCCATATTCATGGGGACACTACATTAGAATTTCCTTTTACTACTGAGTATGTAAATAGATTTAGAAAAAACAATCCATATACCCCACTAATTATTGCAAGTAATAAAGATGCAAACTTTTTTGAATTGTGTGATATTTTAGGACCACCAAGCAGAGTGATGCGATGGTGTTGTACAGTCTTCAAAACTGGTCCGATCACCAAAAAAATTAATATACTTTTCAAAAATAAAGAAAAAGTGTTGACATTTTATGGAATTAGAAGTAGTGAAAGTAATAGCAGAAGTAAGTATAGTGAAGTTACTATAAGCCCTAAAATTACCAAGCAAGTAGTAATTTCTCCTATATTTAATTGGACAAATTTTGATGTATGGCTTTATATTCTAACCACAGGAATTGATTTTAATGAAGCATACAAGTTAGGCTATACAAGAGTAGGTTGTTGGTGTTGTCCAAACAATAGTGAGTGGTCGGAATTTTTATCACGAATATATATGATGGAAATGACCGAAAAGTGGGAAACGTTACTTGTGGATTTTGCAAAAAGGTTAGGGAAAGAAGATGCAGAAGTTTATGTTAAAGAAGGTAAGTGGAAGGCAAGGCAAGGTGGAGAAGGTTTAGAATATAGCACTAACTCAATTATCAGTTATAAACCTTGTAGCAGTGATGAAAACACTCTTTATTACGAACTTAAAAAGCCAATTTCTAAACAACTATATGAATATTTCAAACCGTTTGGAGAATTGAATTTTGAAATAGGAAATAAGTTATTGGGAGAAGTTTATGTTCTTGATAGGAACAAAAATGTAGTATTAAAGTTGCAGGGTATAGAGGGTGATACAAATTTAAAAGTCAGTGTATATGGCAATAAAACAAAAATAATAAAACAAAAAATAGATGCTCAAATTACTAAGTATCAGATGTGCATAGGGTGCTTGGCTTGTGAGGGAATTTGTCCTTTGGGTGCGATAAAAATCATTGGGAATGAGTACAAAATAGATGATAGTAAATGCATAAGATGTGGAAAGTGTATCCATTATTTTGATGGAGGATGTTATATAAGGAAGGTGTTAACTATAAAAAGAGGTGTTTAAGTATTATGGAAAGTATCAAATATAAATTAAAGGGGCATGGTTCGTTTTATATCAGAGAAGGCTGGCTTCAAAAAGGATTAAAGAAATTCCGATTAGTTGGGCCAGATTTGTTCAATAAAAAAGAAGCAAATGAGATTTTAGGCGTTGGAGCGAATATGGTAAGTGCCATAAAGTATTGGCTTATTTCAACAGGATTATTGGAATATAGTGATGATAAGAAAATTTTGAGGATTACATCATTAGGAGAAAGAATACAACAATATGATCCGTATTTTGAGGACTATTTTACATTGTGGATACTTCACTATAATATCGTAACTAACAAGGAATATTGTACATCATGGTATTTATTTTTTAATCACATAGATGCTAAATATTTTTCAAAGCAAGAACTTTTTGAGCTTGTGAAAGATAAATTTGAGAAAATTTTTAAACCAACAAAATATTCGACTCGGTCCCTAGAAGATGATTGTGAATGTATCATAAAAATGTATTTATACAATAGATATGAAGAAGTTCTACCTGAGGATAATCTAATATCTCCATTTGCTAAATTGGGTTTAATTAAATTAAAAGACAGAAAAAAGGGTGTGTATGAAAAAGGAACTCCTAATTTCACTTTGTTGTCGCCATTAGTTATTTTATATGCTCTCGCAGATTATTTAACTGGTAAGGCATCTATTGATTTAGAAGAAGCAGTCTTTAGAAGTAACTTGATTGGTAAGATATTCAATATCGATAGTTTTACTTTTTATCGATATTTGGAAATGTTAGAAAAGCAAGAATATGTCAAAATAGTAAGGACTGCAGGTCTACATACCCTTTATGTGAATTTAAATAGCAAAAATGATGTTTTGGAGGAGTATTACACTCATGAAGCAGGAGATAAATATGCCTATAACTAAGTATAGTGATTTCATTGAAGTAGAAGAAGCTTATAACTACTCAATAAATTTGAGGTATGATTTAAATAATTTACAAAAAATAAGAGCTTTTATACCAACAGAGAAGAATGTAGCACTACTAAAAAATTTATTGTTGAATGTGTTGAGCAAAAATAAGAAAGCCAATATTGTTATTGGACCTTATGGGAAGGGAAAATCTTATGTATATCTTATTCTACTTTTTATTTTGTCATTGCAAAAAGAAACTGGTAAGGAAAGTAGCGCAAAGATAGCTATTTTGAATGAATTAATTGAGAAAATAAGCGGAATCGATTCACAAGTTGTTGAAATAATTGATGAGATTATAAAGAAAAAGATCTCTTATATGCCTGTAATAATAAATTACTCATATAAAAATATTCAGCAGATGTTTTTATCAGCTTTAAATGAAGCAATTGAAAGGGAAAATCTTTCAAAGTTAAAGATTTTTACTTCATTTGATGCAGCAGTAGAAAAAATAAATTCATGGAGTAATGAATATCCAGAGGCTTCTGAAAAGTTGGAAGAATATTTGAAACAGTTGAACATTACAAAAAAAGATTTTATAAAGAAATTAAAAGAATACGATTTTGATACATATAACATATTTACAGAAATATACAAAAAAATTACAGCAGGTGCAGAATTTGATCCTTTATTAAATGATGATGTAGTAAATACATATAAAGCATTTTCATACAAGCTTAGAGAAACAAAGTTATATAATGGAATTTATATTGTTTTTGATGAATTTAGTAAATTTATTGAAGAGGCTGTAAGTGAAAAAAAGAATCCACAGCTAAAGATAATTCAAGATATAGCTGAAGCGGTTGAAAGAGATGGTGAAGGCCTAATTTTCTTTGATGGAATTATGCATAAACCATTTGACCATTATCTCAAAAATGCCCTATCAATACATCAAGATCAATTCAGAGCAATAGAGGGTAGGTTTAGAGAAATTTATTTCATAAATACAATGAAAGATGATTATAGTTTGATAGAACAAGTAATAAAGAAAGATGGAACAAAGTTTAACATTATTTGGAATAGATATAAAAACAAGATTGAGGAGGTATTTATACAGGCAAAAAGTTTGTTTTCACCCATATATAGTGAAGAAGAACTGAAAGAATTAGCTAAAAAGTGTTTTCCGTTAAATCCAGTAACGTTATTTGTATTGCCTAAATTATGTGAGTTAGCAGCACAGAATGAAAGGACACTTTTTACTTTTTTGACTGGACATGAAAAAGGAGGCTTTTTACATTTTATTGAGAAGAGGTTTAATGGGGATAAAATTGAATTACTAAATGTAGATGTGCTTTTTGACTATTTTGAATTTTCGTTCAAAAAAGAGATTTTTAACAAAAAAATAATAGAAATTTATTCAATTGTCCAAAGAGCATTACAATTAGCAGCTAGTGATGATGAAAGAAAGATATTGAAAGCATTAGCAATATTCTATATGGTAGACGAAACAGAGAGATTACCACCTAAGGAAGAATTTTTAAGATGTGCTTTGCAAATTGATGAAGAGAATTTTGAGAAAATTATTCAAGATTTACTAAGAAAAAAAATTTTGGTTAAGAGGAAGAGCAATCAATTTTTAGATTTTCTGGTTTCGAGGGTAGGAGACTTAGATGAAAAAATTAATTTGTACAAGACTTTGAAAGTAAAGGATGTAAATATAAGCCAAGTAATTGCAAAGATAAGAGGTTCAGAGTTTAGTTTGCCTCGAAGATATAATGATAATTTCGAAATGACAAGATACTTTTACAAAATATTTATGGAGTTGAAAGAATTAGAACGTATCAATGGATATAAAGACTTAGAAAATATAAAATTTGCAGATGGATATATAATATACTTAATATGGCACAATAAAGAAGACATAAAGAAAGCTATAGAAAAAATAAGACGAATAAATGACGAAAGAATTATTCTTTGTATTTCCCAGAGATCATTTGAAAAGATAGAAGAGTTGAGAGAATATTTGGCGTTACAACTCTTACTAGAAGAAGCAATAAAAGAGCAAGATGAAATGCTTATATGTAATTTGGAAATTTTATTAGAAGATGTCGAACAACTAATATATGATTATTTAGAAAATTTGTTTGATTACAATGCATGCCAGTTTTATACATGTAATAAAGGTATTCAAAGAATAGAAACTGAAAAGCAACTTAGTTCTTTTTTGTCTGATATATGCGAAAGAGTGTACAATTCAACTCCAATAATAAATAATGAAATGATCAATAAAAATAACTTAACATCTCAAATACAAAAAGCATTAACAGCAGCAATTGAGTATGTTTTAAAGGGAAAGTATGATGATATAGAAGGAAATAAACCAGAAAAGACTATATTAAAGTGTGTTCTCATAAACAAAGGTTTGTTAGACGAAGAATGCAAAGATTCTAATCTAAAAAAGGTATTAGAAGAAGTGGAAAGTTTTCTACAAAATGTCTCGCGGCAGAAGAAATCATTTAGTGTGTTATATGAAACCTTGCAAAACCCACCGTATGGTCTTAGAAAAGGAATTATACCTTTGTACTTAGCTTTTAAAATAAAAAATTTACTTTCTAACGCTGTGTTTTACTATAATGATAAAGAAATAGATTTTACTCCTGCCATCTTTAATGAGATAAATAAAAATCCTGGCCAATATTCTTTATTTGTTGATGAGAATGCAGTTGAAAAAGAAAGTTATCTTGAGAAGTTAGAAAGTCTATTTAGGGATTACATGATGGATAACAACAAAAGCAGATATGCAAAAATTTATCATGCTATGAGAAGATGGTATTTTTCATTACCTCCTATAACACAAAATACTGACAGAATTGAAATAGAAGAGGTTTGTTCTTTAGAACAATTGAAAGCTTTCAAAAGGGAGATTTCTAAAGTAGAACAAAATTCCTTTGAATTCATTAGTTATAAACTTTTGAAAATTTTTGATAGTAGTTCATATAAGGAAGTTGCTGTAAAAATAAAAGAGGTTAAGAAAATTCTTGATAATTATTTGGACGAAGTTATAAAAAGTATGGTTGCAGAGATTAAGGATATTTTAGGCATAGATAATGAAAGTACCTTTGCAAGTGGTTTGAGAAAGTGGTATTTATCATTACCTGAAATGATCAAAAACAGATTTACTAATGAGACAGTTAATTCTTTTTTGAAATATATAAAAATGTTAGATGATTATGAAGACAGAAAAATTGTATCTGATTTATCCTCAATTCTGTTGGGCATTGATATTTATAATTGGAATGATGACAGCTATAAAAAATTCATTGAAAAAATTAAGGATATAATTCGAAACTTGCGAGAACATAAGAATAAATCTATTACAGATTTTATAAAAATTTCGTATAACAATGGCAACAGTGAAGTGGCCAGAATATTAGAAAAGGTTGAGATTTCAGAAATAGGGAAAACATCGAAAAATGCTATAGAGGAGATATTAAATGAATTTGGTAGTTCAATTGACGATATTGAGAAACTTAATATATTAGTTTCAATCATATTAGAACATCTAAAGTGATTTGAGGGAGAGGAGAATGGAGAGAATTATATACTTAGATAATGCTGCAACAACATATCCTAAACCTCAGATAGTTTATGACCAAATGGATTATGTCAATCGAAATTTAGCTTTTAATGCAGGTAGAGGATTATATAAAGGTGCAAAAGATGCTGAAGAAATTATTGCTGAAACCCGAGCATTAATTGCTAAATTAGTGAACGTTAATAGAAGTGAATATGTCATTCTATTTCCCTCTGCAACAATAGCATTAAATGCAATTGTTAATGGATTGAGATGGGATAAAGCTTTTAATATTTATGTTTCTCCGTTTGAACATAACTCTGTCTTGAGACCTCTTTATAAAATATCCAAAAAGGGAAATATCAAAATAATAGAGTTACCATTTAATAAAGAAACGTTTGAATGGGATATTGATAAAACTAAGAAGCTTTTTGAAGAGAATAAACCTGATTATGTTTTTATAACTCATATTAGTAACGTGACAGGCTTTATTTTGCCAGTTAAAGAAATTAGTACTTTAGCAAAACAATATGGAGCGAAAGTTGTTTTGGATGCTGCACAATCAATGGGGCTTATAAATTTAGATTTGTACGAAGTGAATGCAGACTTTGTAGTTTTTGCTGGACATAAAAATTTATATGGGCCTTTTGGAGTGGGAGGCTTTATTGCAAATCCAAAAAGTTATTCCAAAGAAGTGTTAGAGCCATTTGTTGTTGGCGGTACTGGCAGTGATTCACTCAACCTTGAGATGCCAGAAAGCCTCCCTCAACGGTTTGAGGCAGGTAGTCCTAACATTGTGGCAATCGCTGGATTGAATGCGGCACTCAAATGGATTTCAAAGAAAAAAGGAGAAATGGAAAGAAAGGAAAAAGAACTTACACAAATCTTAATAGAGGAATTAAGAGATTTAGAAATCGAATTGTATTTGCCTTTGGATTTACAAAATCACATGGGAATAGTTTCCTTAAATTTAGATGGATATAGAGCTGATGAAGTTAGTTATATTTTGGACAGGAGATTTAATGTTGCGACCCGGGCAGGTTTTCATTGTGCAGCGTTTGTTCATAGATTTTTAGGCACAGTCGAAAGAGGCGGAACAGTAAGGATAAGTGTGGGATATTTCAATAATGAAAATGAAATCAAATATCTTGTTGACTGCTTGAAAAAGATTATTGCTTATTGAAATTTTGATATCGAAGGTGTAAAAGGGAAATGAGTTTTGATGAATTGAGCTTGAAAATGGTTTACAGGTCATCGAATGATGATATTGTGAGAGATTTTTTAATACCTGCTTTAGAAAAAACAGTAGTGTATAAAAGGGCAGTTGGCTTTTTTTCTTCTACATCTTTAATTGAAATCACAAAAGGTTTATATGGGCTGGTGAAGAACAATGGAAAGATATACATTGTTGCTTCACCAGCTTTAACTAAAGAAGATATTGAGGCAATTAGAAAAGGATATGAAAAAAGAGCTATTATAGAAAAAAGGATATTAGACTCATTTCAAGAGCCGAAAGACTATTTTGAAGAAGAAAGGTTAAATCTTTTAGCACATCTTATAGCAATGGGTTATTTGGATATAAAGCTCGCCTTTATGGAGAATGAAAATGAAGTAGGAATATATCATGAAAAGATAGGAATAATGATCGACAAAAAAGGAAATAAAATAGCCTTTACAGGATCTTTGAATGAAACAAAGACAGCTTATATGAATAATTTTGAATCTATAGATGTTTTCATGTCTTGGATGGGAGAAGACTCAAGAACAAGAGTGGAAGAGAAGGAAAAGAATTTTGACGATTTGTGGCATGATAGAACGTATAAAGTTAGAGTTATTGATTTTCCAAAAGTAGGATATGAGAGATTGAAAAAATATATGAAACCACATCTTGATTTAGACATTGATAAAAAACAATTCTTTGTGAATTATAAATCTGAAAAGAGAGAAAGTATATTTGTCAAACCCCAAGATTTACAATTTCGAGATTACCAGCTTGAGGCTATTGAAAACTGGCTCTCAAACAATGGACAAGGAATTTTCAACATGGCAACAGGTACGGGAAAGACTGTAACTGCACTGGGTGCTATAAGTAAACTTGCAGAAAAATTGAATTACAAAATTGCAGTTGTAATTGTTTGTCCGTTTCAGCATTTGGTTGAGCAATGGGCTGAAGAAGTTTGCAAGTGGAATGTAAAACCCATCATTGGCTATTCAGGCTCATCTCAAAAAGAATGGTTAAGTAGGCTGAAACAAACAGTAAGAGATTATAATTTGGGGTTTGTTCAAAATTTTTGTTTTATTACTACAAATTCAACATTTTCAACTAATGATGTACAGAAGCAACTTGCTAAATTAAATCGCAATTCTTTAATAGTAGCTGATGAGGTCCATTATTTTGGTGCAGAAAAACTTTCTAAAAAGTTATTAAACAATTTCACATATCGCTTAGGGTTATCAGCAACTATAGAAAGGCACTTTGATCCTGAAGGCACAAAGAAAATTTATGGTTATTTTGGAAATGAGTGCATTAATTATCCAATTGAGCTTGCTATTAAAAATGGAATGTTAACTCCCTATTACTATTATCCCATAGTAGGATATTTAACAGAAGAGGAACTTGTAGAGTACAACAGATTGTCCAGAGAATTAGGGAAATATATAGAAATTGATGAGGATAAATATGGAAATTATTATATAATACTAAATGAGAAAGCAAAGCAAATAGCATTAGAAAGAGCAAAGATTATTGCGGGTGCAAAGATAAAGTTGGATTTATTAAAAAGACATATAAAGCCTTATACTAATGATACCCATATACTGGTATATTGTGGTGTTTCGAATATGTCATATGAAGATTTTAAAGGTGATAATGACACAACAAAGTTTGGTATTAGGCAGATTGATGAAGTAACGAGGATATTGGGTAAGGAATTAAGTATGAAAGTTACAAGATTTACATCGAGAGAGTCAATCGAAGAAAGAGAATGGATCAAGAGAGAGTTTGAAAAAGGAGAAAAAATACAAGCAATTGTAGCAATAAAATGTTTGGATGAGGGGTTTAATATTCCAGCTATAAAAACTGCTTTTATACTTGCAAGCACAACAAATCCTAAGGAATACATACAAAGAAGAGGCAGGATTTTGAGGCTAGCTAAAGGCAAGGCATATGCCACTATTTATGATTTTGTTATATTACCAAGACCACTTGAAGAGGTTAAACATAAGAGCTGGGAAGAGGTAAAATATGATATTTCACTAGTTAGGCGGGAAATTGCAAGAATTGAAGAGTTTTGTAGAATATCTTTAAATTCAAGTGAAGGATTTGAGCTGATAAGCAAGATAAAAGAGGTTTATGATATGTTCGATGTTTTCAAAGGAGGATGAAGGTTATGGAGGAGATTATTGATAAGAGAAAAGCTAAAAGGATGTTAATTAAAATAATTGGTATAGAGAGAGAAAATTTAAAAACCAAGAAAGAAAGAAATATTGATATGGTGGAAAAATTGAAGAAAATTATTGAGGAGGAACTAAAAAGATGATATTAAAGCAACTAATCCTCAAGAATTTTAGGCAGTTTAAGGGGGAACAAGTCATTACATTTCCTGTTTATGGCAATAAAAATGTAATAGTTGTATGTGGTAATAATACTGCAGGGAAAACCACTTTGATTCAAGCATTTTATTGGGTATTATATGGAAAGGCAGATTTTAAAAGCAAAGGAAATTTGCTTAACTTAGAAATTGCTAACTCAATGAAAGAGGGAGATAAAGAAGAGGTGAAGGTCTCGCTCGTACTTGTTGACAGAGGTATTGAATATACTGTAACAAGGAAACAAGAATATATACACATTGGAGCAAATGAACCAAAACCTTTACCTTCCAAAATTGAAATGTTTTACAAAGATGAACAAGGAAATATAAAGCCAATCATAAGGGAATATGATATTATAGATACTATAAATAAAATCTTGCCTGAAGAACTCTCCTATTATTTTTTCTTTGACGGTGAGCGTATAGGTAATCTTGCCAAAAGAAATAAAGATGGCAAAGAAGAATTAACAACCGCGGTGCGTAATATTCTTGGGTTAGCAGAAATTGTAAATGCAATTGAGCATTTATCAGGCAAGCCCAAAAATAGTGTGATTGGTATGTTGAGAAATAGCTTAGATGAAAAAGGAGAAGAAAGAATAAAAGTATTGAAAGAAGCGATAAATAATTTAGAAATGGAAAAACAAGAAGTAGAGAGAATGATAAAGACTGTAGAAGATAATATAAAAAATTATGAGCAAAAGATAAATGACATAGAGGAAATTTTAAGAAAAAATGAGGAAACTGCTGCTCTACAGACTAAAATTGATTCAAACAAGAGGTTAATCAATACTTTAAATGAAACATTAAAAGAGAAGGAGAAAAGATTAAGAAGTATTATTCAAGATAAATTATTTGCTTTTTTTGTTACTCCGTTAGTTGAGAAAATAGAAAATGATTTAATTAAATTCAATTCATCTATTAAGGTTGTACCGAAAATATCTACCGAGACTATTGATTACATAATTCAACAAGGTGTATGTATATGTGGAAATAGAATTTTAAAAGACAGCGAGGAATACAAAAGGTTAGTAGCATTAAGAGAATATTTACCACCTAAATATATTGGAACAGCAGTGAATGAGTTTTTAGCAGATGCTTATTCATACAAAAATGATGGTAAGAGATTTATTGACGAGATAAAAGAGATTTACGAAGGAATTTGGCGTTGCAGAGAAGATATTAAGAATTTGGAAGAGGACAATGAAAATATAATGAAAAAAATAGGCGACAAAAAGGATTTGAGATATCTCAAGGGGGAAAAAGAAAATTGGATTAAGCTGAAACAGCAAGAAGAAAGTAGAAAGAGTGAGATGTATAAAAGGCTAGGAGTAATTGAGAAGGATATAGAGGAAAAAAACAAAGAGCTGAGTAAGTTAGCTGATAAAAGTGAGAACAACAGATTTATAAAGTTATGCATTAAATATGCTGAATATCTTTCTGATTCTTTGAAGAGATTTTACAAACAAAAAGAAGAAGAGATCAGAGAAAAGCTAAATGAAAAGGTAAATGAGATTTTTTTAAAAATGTATCATGGACAAGGGAGAAAAATAATTATTGATTCTAACTACGATTATCAAATAATAACTGAATATTTAAATGATGAATTGAAAAACAAAGCAGATGAATCAAGAGGCTTAGAAACCGTAATGAGTTTTGCATTCATCGGGGGAATAATACAATTAGCACGAGAAAAAATAACAAATAGTAGTAAGCTTAACTTTGGTTTTGAAGATGATGATGAATTTAATATAGAACTGGATACAGAGCCATATCCTTTAGTGATGGATGCCCCATTTTCAAATGTAGATGAAATTCATGTAGAGAGTGTTTCAAGAATTCTTCCTGAGATAGCAGAGCAAGTGATTATGTTTATAATGAATAAAGATTGGAACTATGCGCAGAAAGTACTAGAAAGCAAAATAGCGGCTAGATATGAGCTTCAAAAAATCTCTGAAACACATACAATTATTAGAAAAACTTAATATTTTATACAATATATAAGGAGGAGTACTATGTTTGAAAGAGAATATGCTTTTAAAGGGAAACATGCTACATATGTAAAGAAATTAAGTGAAGTTTTATTTCCCCGGTATATTGATGTGTATATCATAGCACCAATTGTTGGATTATACTATAACAGGACAGCTTCTATAGATGAAACTGAAGATGATACTGCTAAAATATTTGCTGAACAGTTAGTAGCTGAAAGAAAGCATTTAGAATTTGCATATAAATTAGTGATTTTGTGTTATAAAAATGATAATTTTAATGAGGATTTTGAAAAAAGAATAGAAAGAGTTTTTTCGACTGATGAGGAAGTAATAAAGGAAAATATGAAAATATTTAATGAGTATGTGTTAGGCGGAATTGAAGTTTTATATGAAAAAATAATAGAAGAAAATGATGGAGATTACATAGGTAACTTTGTAGAATTTGTCAATGATTTTCAAAGAGAAATCATGGTATCTAATGGAGAAAATAAACTAAGTGATTCAACGCTTATTAAAGAAATATTAAAAGATTATTAAATGTTGAAGTAATAAATTTGTTACGAATTAGCTCTGCTTTTGAGCATAGCAGGTCAAGTCCAAATTTTTGTGTAAAATCCCTCTGGTTAGAATATGAACTTTCTTTATCACCACCGTTCAATTCATTGTACTGCCTCTGCCCCCCTGGTGTCAAGGATACGCTATTGCCGGCTTTTGCTCGTCCTTGACAACGAGTGCTTTCGGCAGTTACTAAAAACTAAGGGGTGGTGATAAAGGGCATTTTATTGGAATAACCTTTTCATTTGATTTTTTGAAACCTCTTTTTGCTACTCAAAATACTCTCTCATGTCTAAAATACTTCCTTCCTGTTCTATTAATAAAGCTCCAATTAGACGAATACCAGATTCCAGACTTGGGAATATACGGTTAAAAAGGCCACTGGTAAATTTACCATTGCAAAGTCTTGAAACTCTTTAAGGGAAGGGTACCAACTCTAGTGACTAAATTTCTTGAATAGTAACCGTTACGATAGTCTTGCCTCTTTTCTGTTCTTTTATAGTATTCAGCTTTGATTTGCTCAGTAGCCTGAGTTACCAGGATTTGAGTGAGCACAGACTCTAAGAATTTAGCTAGCTTTTCATCTTTGGTTTTTTTTACAAAAAGGGCGCGTGGTGAAGACATATTTACCACCTAATTTATTACTAAATAGGGAACAAAAAGCCCATACTTTTCTGAAGACATCCTCAAGTAATATAGTTGGGAAAAGGAATACATGGGAGGAGACCAGAAGTTTTGAATCTCTAAACTTTTCAAACAGTGTCCTCCCATTCATTCCCTTACCGTTGTGAGGTCTATAAAAATTCTAGGTATCCTGCCACCTTTGAGCTCTTTCCATGAATTCATCTTTAAACCTATAAATTTTTGGTTGTATACTCCGTGACATTCTTTAGGCAGAGTACCTACAAAGGAATAAATTCTTTTTCGATTATATGAATCAGCGGTTGATGGTTCTGGGAAATGTTGAGCGACCAAGGAGGGAGATTTGTTTGGTTAGCTTTGTAGAGTTATTCCAAACCGGCTGCCCTGGAAGAGATAAATTCCTTTCTCGCTTTTTTGGGCTTTTTAATGAAGAAGTGGTCAGATATTGATGTAAATATCCCCAGGCTCCTTACGAAGATCTGGGACGTCCCACTTTGTATAAGCCGGGTGAGAAACGAGGTCATACTCTAGATTTTACTTTGAGGCATAAGGAAACAGGGCGGATTTTTGTAGCAGAGATGAAATGCGAACTGGAGTTTGAAAATTATCGGTACTTAGCACTTAGAGAACCTTGGCAATTAGAGCATCACCGTAGTCAGAAGGCCTTTTGTAAATTTTTGGAGTTAGCTAAAAATCCAGGAGCTTATGAGGTTAGGGTGGGTGGTAGCCAGATCAGAGTTGACGGAGCTGTTTTAATTTGGGGAGTTGTGCTTCCTGAAGGGCGAAGGACAGTTATAGAAAAATATGGATTTGACGAAGTGCTGGCAGTAGAAGATATGATAAAGGATCTTCGCCAATGGAAGCCAGGGGAGTGGATTCAAAGAATAGAACAAATTCAGGGGTGGGTCAATCAACTCCTTGAAGCTTTAAAATAGGTGCTTTGGGAAGTATACTAAGATAACTGTCCCAAGCTTTCAAGAATTTTTTCTGCTCCTTCTAAAGGTGGCAGAGGATGGGCGAATACATATGTTACGAAAAGCATATGACGTTTTGGCAAAAAATTCAGTTTTTCTTACAATGATCTGGCAGAAAAACTACCCAGCGGAGGAACACGTTTCAGAAATAGGATAGAGTGGACTCTTGCCCATCTGCAAAAAGCAGGGCTTATGGAAACTACTAGCCGAGGTCAGTTTAGGATCACCCAGTGGGGCCTATAAATATTAGTGATAAATCCCAGTTCTATAGGTTTAAAATATCTTGCCCAGATTTCTTCCGAATATCGGGCTTGGCGGGTAGGGGGACATGGAACCGGAGCACAACGGCGAAAGAGAGAAAAGAGGAAGAAAACCTGTTTCTTCGAACAACGACTGGAAAATACTTATCAGGGAATCATTGAAACATTAGCAAAAGAATTCCTAGAAAAAATTAAAAATTGTTCTCCTGAGTTTTTCAAGATTTGGTGCTGGTTTTCCGGGTTAAGATAGGTTATGAAGGTTCTACCAGACAAAAGTGAAAGTAAATAAAATTAGGAGAAGGACATAAATATTTTACCATATATTGTATTTTATCTTTCCAGAAAAAGTAGCAACTTATGAGGTATAAGACCAAATTTTTTTAAAATTTTTTACAACAAAAGACCATAGTGTAAAATTATCGTAGGATTTTGGTGATGAAAAATAGACAACCCTTGTGATAAAATAGAAATATAATACTGTAGGATTTTTACTTAAATAGGATAATGATTATCGAAATGGCAGAATTTACCAAACTATTTTAACTATGTTTTAATGAGTATTAAGGTAAGATAGAAATATAAACTTTCTTCAGTTTGTTGACAAAGCAAAATTTAAGCCCCTGTTTTCCTATTTCCGAAAACAGGGGCTGTATGTATCTGGATAAAATTTTCTTTAAAACTCCAAAT
>NZ_JAIHAP010000034.1:0-20981 GCF_020054775.1 Thermosipho sp. (in: thermotogales)
ATTACCACTTTCATTCCATCTCATTCTATCGTTTGAATATTCTCTGTATATAGAAAATGGCAGTGAAACAATTGTTATTATATTTTCTTTAAACAAAACACTTTTCAGAGAATCTAAAATATTTAAAACTTCTTCTTTCTTTTCCTTATCTAACTCATCGACTATGATCAATACTTTGCCGTATTCTTCAATTAGCAAAGATAAGAGATTGTCAATGTGTTCTTTAACTGAATAAATATTAAACCTCTTTTTATTGTTTATTGATTTTTCATATGAAACGTTGGCAGCAAAATTAACTCCCCCGCCGTATGAGGTATTGTAACTCATTTCGTTCAATATAAAATCTCTTGCCTCAGTTGCTAATTTTCTAACCTTTTTATTTTTTGAATTTATCTGTAAAAGAGAAAGTTTGTATAGAAAATCACCTATTATTACTTCCTTAGAGTCTTTTTCAGTAATTAGTATATATAGCCTTTTTGCATTTTCTGCATTAATAAAGTTTAATGTAGTTGTTTTTCCAACACCGGTTTCACCGCATACTCCAAAGATCCCCATAGGTTGAAAATATGCGATTTTATTTAAATGTTCAAGTTCTTTTTTTCTGTTTACTAAAAGCTCTTTCTCATCAATAGGTTTGTCAAACAATGCTTCAACTATATATTTAAGTTTTTTATTTTCCAGATTGATCACCTCTAAAGTCATTATATCATATTTTGTGACAATGTGACAACTGTAGAAAATATGTATTTAGTTGTGACAAAAGAAAAATTGTTTGATGGCTATGTCTTTGCACAAAAGTTAATCTGGTCAATCTTGTAAGATGCCGAAATCCAAAATCATTTTTACTCTTTAATAGCAAAAAATAACCATGCAGGAATTCCAACTATATTTTCATCTTTAAAAACTTTATCTTTAGTTATTAAAATCCCTTTTTTAAAAACTTTTTTCATGCCAAAATAATCAAATTTATTTATCTTATTTTGATATTTAACCTCAATGGGAATTAATTTTCCTTTGTAGTCAAAAACAAAATCAATTTCGTTACCGCGATCGGAATACCAAAAAAAGGGGCCGTGGTATAAGTTTAAACCATTATCAACTACGTCTTCATTTTTTAAAATGTGGTTAAGGATTAACATTTCAATGCGTTGAGGCAGTCCTATTTCTTTTCCGGTCAAGTCGTAAATTACTAAATTTACGATATTGTCCAAAGGATAAATTTTCTTTTGTTTTTTTGGCTTTATAGTTTTTTTGTAAATATCTACAAAGAAAACAGTTGAAAAGATAAAGCTGTATCCAAAATATCCAAAGTATTTTTGAACTGTATCAACGCTTTCAAAAAGACCATTTAAATGTTCTTTCAAAGAATTCCAAGAAAATCTTTGCCCTATTATATCTGGAATTTTTTTGAAAATTTCTATAATGTTCGTTCTTGATTTTATGTATTTTTCTGCATCTCCCAATACAAAATCTTTGTAAATTTTTCTTGTTAACTCACTAATTGTTCCAGTATCAAAAAATTCATCAATAATTTTGGGAAAGCCACCACAATTTACATATTTTAGAAAATATTCTTGAATAAATGAGTATTTAAATTGTAATGTTTTTAATTCTTCTTCTGTCGAAGATAAAATTTCTTCAATATCTTTTTTTTCAATTTCAACATTTAAGCTTTTTAAAAATTCTCTGAAATTTATTGGAAGATAAACTAAATCTTTTCCATACCCCTTTCTTCCAGGAAGTCTTTCGCTTGAGCTTTTTAAATCGTATGCAGATGAACCTGTAAGAATTAGCAAAGAGTTATCCAAAATCCCAATATCTACCAAATACTTTATTGAATATTGCCAATCTTCTATTGATGTTACTTCATCTAGAAAAATATATTTCATATCTTTTTTAGATGTGTTGTACGTTTGAAAATAAACTTTGAGAATTTCTGTTAATTCAAGTCTGTTTTTTAAACCATCACATGTTAGATAAAATATATTTAATGGATTTGTGTTATTTTCAATGAGTTTTTTTGTTAAAAGCTTTAAAAATGTAGTTTTTCCTATTTGCCTGGGACCTCTTAACGTGTATATACCAGGATTTGATAAATCTATTTCTCTAAATAATTTTTCTGGATAATACTTGAATTTACTCTTTTCAAATGAAACTATGTGTTTATCGTTATAAACTTCATTTTTAAGTTTCCACCAGGGGTTCATTATGTATAAATCATCAAAATTCATTTTAATCATCCCCTTTTTGTATTGTATTTCAATAAAATTCTAACACAAACTGTTCTGTTTTTTCGACCACATTCGATAAAAGCGCACGCTTTTGTCTAATATATTCGATAAACAACGACACTTTTGTTTAATATTTTTAGATGTTTCAACTATTGCTACGATAAATTTTGACATTTGCACTTTTTGTGAAATGAATATATCAAAATTTTCGTTGAGTGAATAAGTTATTCTAAAATTTGGCAATTTTAGTAGAAGAAGCTGTAGTGCTTTCTAGAAAAATTGAATAAAAAAGATGGAGTTTGAGAAATGGAATAAGAACGGGGTGTTATAATTAAAGGATATATTTGGTTTTAGATTTAAAATTAGTTAGTTTTTTTACCTTGTTAAAACTTTATAACTTTTCAGATAAATCTCTTTCAAAAAATAGTTTCACCACTGATAAATATTCACAAGGTATATTAAGTATAGATACTTACAGGATGTATACAAAAATTAGGTAATATTTTTTATTTATGTTTCAAATTGACAAATCTTGTTTAAAAAAGCGCTTAAGGAGGATTTTTATGGTATAATAATATTGGAGATGGTATTATGAATTTTATATGGGATTATTGTTTTGGAACAGAAACAATAATTAGAAAAATGGTATTGGGTAATCTTGAAGATTTTAGTGAGCTTCTAAATAAATATAAAGAAGATGAGTTGAAGGAGATTTTTTTAAGCAATCTCCATAGGTTTAATGGTAAAGATAGAAGTTTTTGGAAAGTTATTTTGGAGGTTTCTAATGAAGAAATTAGAAGAAAATCAAAAGAAAGTTTTAGAAAAGATTTTGCGCTTAGAAATTTTCCATGATTTTTACCTTGCAGGTGGAACTTGCCTTCTGTTAAAGTATGATCATAGACCATCCCTTGATTTTGACTTCTTTCTTTTTCCAGATAAAGATTTTTCAAATGTATATGAAAACACAATATACAGTAAACTGAACGTAGCATTTGCTTATAAAGATCCTCAGACTCTTATATTTGAGTTAGATGATATTAAGATTTCGTTGTTTGAATATAAATACCCGCTTTTAAAGCAACCTGATAAAGTTGGAAAGCTTTATTTGGCAAGTGATGAAGATATTGCATGTATGAAAATGAGTGCTATAGCTCAAAGAGGACTAAAAAAAGATTTCTATGATCTTTGGTTTTTAATTAATATCCATAAATGGACTATCAAGGAGCTAGTTTCAATGCTTGAGACTAAGTATAAAGGATATAATCCTCTTATTTTTCTTAAAGCTTTAGTTTATTTTGAAGATGCAGAAAAAAATAAAGATTTTAGAGAAGTTGAAGAAAAGTGGGAGGATATAAAGAAATTTTTTAATGATTTTGTTAGGTCTTTTAGAGAATATATTTAGTTTTAAATTTCAAAAATCGCTAGCTTTTTTACCTTGCTAAATCTTAATTATTTTCGGATAAATCTCCTTCAAAAATAAGTATATTTTTTTCCTTTTTTACTTTATCTATAAAATTTTTTGTATATCCATTATAGGAAAAGAAAGCAAAATACAAATTATTCTGATTGTTATCTTTTAAAAGTTTTTTTGATTTTTCTACCAAAGCATAATACACGTCTAAATCTACTGGTTTTTTTGTGTATTTACACTCTCCAAAAAGAATTGGTTTATTTTCTCTGTCTACTCCTACAATATCAATTTCTAAGTTTTTGTCCCACCATCTTCCAATTTTTGATAATTTTACTGGTAATTTATCATTTAAATTTAAATCTATCAATTTTTCTTTACTAATATCTTCGTATATAAAGCTTACATGTCTTTCAATAAAGGATTTTTTTATTATGTTCATAACAAAGTCAATGTTTCCAATTTCTATATAACTTTTATACGGATATATAAACTTAAACCAAAAATTTAAAAAATTATCTTTTATTTTATATATCCCTTTTTTACTTGTCTGTGGATTTTTTTCTAAAATTGGAACTTCTCTTTCCAATATATCGAGCTCGATTAGATTGTTTAGGTAATAACTTAGGGATGTTTGCTTTATGCCAAGGCTTGTTGAAATTTTTGAGAGTTTGTTATTTCCGTTTGCGATGGCCTTTATTATTGAAAAATATGAGCCTATATCTTTTAACTCTTTTTCTAGCAAAAAATAGGGTTCTTCGAATAGATAAGAATTAACGTTTAAAAAATTCTCTTTAATAGTGTCATATATATTCTCTTTTAATTCTAATATTTCTACATATTTTGGAATTCCTCCTGTTAAAGAATAGAGTTTTATTAAGTCAATATTTTTATTTTCAAAAAACTCTTTGAAATATTTAAATTTAATTGGCTTAAGATTCATTTGACTAGTTCTTCTTCCGTATAGTGGACTTGAATATGAAAGAACTTCTCTTTTTATCATAGAAAGTGCTGATCCAGAGATAATTAACATTATACTTTTATCCTTCAAATATTCATCCCATGATTTTTGCAAAATAGATGAAAAGCCTTTGTTAGACTTTAATAAATACTGGAATTCATCTATCACTATGATTAGTTTTTTCTCTAATTTTAAGGTTGAAATTATGTAAAAAAGGTCATTCCAGCTTAATAATTTGTTATTATCAAGCAGTGGAATTTTATATTTTGAATAGAGGATATTTTGGAATGTTTTAATATTTTCTGCTTCGCTTTCCTCGGTTGCCAAAAAATATACACTATCTTTGTTTTTGATAAATTCTTTTATAAGTCTTGTCTTTCCCACTCTTCTTCTGCCATACAATACTATAAAGGAAGAAGTTTTTCTCTTATACTCTTTTTCTAAGAATTTTATTTCGTCAATTCTATCAACAAATTTCATAATATCACCTCAAAAACATTATACCATATTATTGTAAAAAATATTATAGTTTAAACTATTATAGTTTAAACTATAATTATAAAAATACGGTTCTGAAATTTTACGTAATAAGCAAAAACGATTCAATTGGAAGTGCTACTACATTATCCTTTTTACATACAATATTTTTTGTTATTAAAATACCTTTTTGAAATACTTTTTTCATTGTTAAGTAGTCAGAAGGAGAAATGTTGTTTTGAAATTTAACTTCTATTGGAATAATGTCACTTTTTAGATTAATTAAGAAATCAATTTCCTTTCCTTTCTGAGAGTACCAAAAATATGGTCCGTTGTATAACATTAATCCCTCAGGTAAATCTTTTGAGTATTTTAAAAGGTGGGTAAAGACAATCTGTTCAATTTTTGCAGGAAATTTAATTTGGGTGTTAGTAATTTTTTCTATAACAATGTTAAAATTAAATCTATGAGATAAATCTTTTTTTTGTTTTTTGGGTTTAATTGTTTTTTTAGAAAAGTCATAGAAAAACAAAATCCCAAAAAGAAAATTCATACTTAGTAAGGTAAAGTAATCCTCAATTGTATTTTTCGAGCCAGTTCCTTCAATTTCATTATAAAGAGAATTCCAGGTATTAAACCTGGAATCTTAAAAAGCAGTTGATTTAATATTAACCTTGAGCGATTAAATCGTTCAATATCAACATACAAGTAGTTTGTATATGTATTTAAAGTTTCTTCAGATATAGAGTTATTTTCAAAAAAATCGTTAATTACTTTTGGAAACCCTCCAGTATTAATGTATGTTTTAAAATCTTCTTTGAACCTTGTAAGTTTTAGATTTAATGTTTTTAACTCTTTTTCACTCATTTCAAATAAATCTTCCAATTTGTACTGAAGTCGATGTTATGATTTTGATTAATATACTCCTTAAAAGAAACTGGTAAATACACTATATCTTTCCCCAATTCCCTTCTTCCAGGAAGCCTTTCGGAAGATTTTTTCAGATCATATGAAGAAGAGCCAGTTAATACTACAAATGCATTTTCTAGTCTTCCTGTATCATATAAATATTTAATTGATTTTTGCCAGTTATTTACACTTGAAATTTCATCAAGGAACAAATACTTTTTTTCTTTTATGTTGTTTTTAATGGAAAAATAATCAATTAGAATTTGTGTAAGTTCATTCTTGCTGCTTATTAAATCAAGGGTTACATAAAGGATATTTGATGGATTAACATTTTTTTCAAAAAGATCTTTGATGAGAAGTTTTAATACTGTTGTTTTTCCAATCTGCCTTGGACCTTTTAATATGTAGATACCATTCTTGTAATTTTTTTAATTTTTCATAAAACAAGGTATGTACTTAAATTTACTTTTTTCAAATTTTCTTATATGTACATCAAGATATATTGATTTGCTATCTTCCCACCATGGATTTTGGCTATAGACATATGAAAAATCCATATTTTCACCTCCTGAAAAAGTTATATTATGGCATATAGTCAATTCACTGACCAAATTGGGCCTAATTTAGTCAGTGTATTGACTAAAAATGAAAAATTAATTGTAATTCTCTAATTTAATTGATTAATATGATGATAAAAAAACATAGAGGGAAAGCTACAAGAAATAAATTCTTAGACCGGTATGAAAATTGCTGTTTTATTAATCTTTGACAATATAAAGCTCTTTTATACAATTTTTCAAAAGTTTTATTCATACATAAATAATCGTTCTATTTTAAAACGTTTTTCGAATTATATCGTTTTATTATAAAACGATATTTAACATTAAGCCTATATAACGTTTTATTATAAAACTATAATATGGTATAATAGTTTTGTGATAGAACGAATTAATGGGGGTAAAAATATGAAAAAAGTAGAAATACTTGAAAAATTTGAAGAGAAAAAAGAAAGGATGATTAATTTTCTTCCTAATAAAAAAAGACTTTATTTTGAAAATATTGAAAAATTTGAAAATGAAAGAGGATTATTAATATATGGTCCAAGGGGCGTAGGTAAGACAACTTATTTGTTAATGAGTGCAAAAAAAAATAATCTATTTTATGTTTCAGGAGACGATCCACTGTTTTCACAAATTTCACTTTACGATCTTGGTGAAAGTGTTTTTCAAGAAGGGGTTAACGGATTAATTGTTGATGAAGTCCATTATTTAAACAACTGGAGCATTCAAATAAAATCGTTGTATGATTCTTTCCCAAATAAAAAAATCTGGATAAGTGATAGTAGTAGCATTATTTTAAGGAAAGGAATTTCTGACCTTTCAAGAAGATTTGTTAAAGTAAAACTACCGTTATTATCTTTTAGAGAGTATTTATACTTTGAAACTGGAAAAAAATTTAATAAAATTTCTTCACCATTTGATTTTGACAGAGAATATGTTATTTCGTTAACCAAGGATGTGGAGATTTTGAAATATTTTAAAAATTATTCAACTTCAGGAACTCGTCCTTTTTATATTGAAGGAAATTTTTCAGAAAAAATGAAAAATGTTCTTGAAAAGACAATTTATAGTGATATCCCATATTTTCTAGAAACTATTAGAGATAACCATCTAAGATTAATGTGGGCTATTATTAGCTATTTAATTTATTCAAAAATTCCAACGGTTAATGTTGAATCCATGTGCAGAGAATGGAACGTTGGAAAGCAAAAATTATACGAAATACTATATGTTCTGCAAGAGTCAGGACTTATAAATATAGTGAACAGAAAGGGGAATTTTAAAGTTAATACAAAAGGGGATAAAATATTTCTTTCTGATCCATCATTTTACCATATTTTTGATGGTGAAATTGGTAATTTTAGAGAAGCATTTGTGGTTTTTGCTTTAAAAGAAATAGGAAAAATCTATTCAATTAAAAATGAAAGGGATGGGGACTTCATATTCGATAATTATAAAATAGAAGTTGGTGGTAAAAATAAAAAGCTGAAAAATTCAGATTTTGTGATAAGAGATGATCTTGATATTCCAATCAAAAATAAAATTCCGTTGTGGGTACTTGGCTTTTTGTGGTAAGATTAATCATTTTAATTTAAGTACATGATAAATCTTAAGATTTGTATCTTCAAAGATAAAATTTTGCATTTTAATGCATTTAAAACTAATATTCATCTTCTGTAGCTAAATCTTATTCAATTCTTTTTCATGATTTTCAAAAAGTAAAATTATATATCGTATCAAATATTTCTAATAAATTAGTTTTATAACTTAAGTTTGATACACGTGCGTTTTTCATTGCACAAAATTGTTAATAAATGCATTTTATTTTCTATTAGTTGATTAAATTTTATTTTATGCAAAATTTATTTTGAACTTTAAAAAACAAGAATTACTCATATTTTGATTAAAATATAAAATATGGTATGACCTAAAGTAAGATATTGGAGGTGATATTATGAGTAAAATACGCTATGTAAGAAGCAAAGAAATACGTTCTAACCCTGCTATTTTATGGAAAGAAAATGAAACAATTATTACTTCAAATGGGAAGCCAAAAGCAATTGTTATCCGTATCGAAAACGATATTGAGAGTACTTTAGCAGCATTTAGGCAGGTAAAAGCTATGAGAGCCGTTGAAAAAATGAGGCTTATTTCAAAACAAAAAGGGTTAGATAAAATCAGTGACAAGGAAATAGACAAAGTAATTGATGAGGAGCGAGGTGAAGGTAGTTGTTAATACTAATGTAATATTTTGGAATATTAAAAGCTGAAAGCCTTCCCACTAAAATTTTGAATTTAGTTCTTTTAGAAAAACTATTAATATGTGCTGACAGTAGGATAATTAGCGAGTATAGAAATGTGTTATTGAGAGAAAAGTAAAGGTTTAATAATTTATACTCCTAATAACTTTTTGAAATTATACAAGACCATAGAAAATCTAAATTACAGCTATTAGATGCCCCTGGTAAAACAAGAATTTGTTATCTTTTTACACCGTGCCAATCTTTCCAACCTTTTTCTTTGCTAAATTCAATAAAGTATACATTATCATCTATTTCAGAAAGATTTTCTTCAAAACCACTTTTTGAAACTAAAATAAAATAGTCTACATTCAATGCTATTTTCTCGACCTTGTTTTTCAAATTATAAAAATCTTTTATATTCATCTTTTTATTTCGCCATTTTATTTCAGCAGCATATATTTTTCCTTCTTTGTCTTTTCCTAACATATCTATTTCAACATCTTTTTTCCAAAATTTTCCCGCTTCAATTAAATTAAAACGCCTTTTTAAGTAATTTACACTTTGCTTTTCAAACTCAAATGAAACATATTGTGAAAAATCATTTTCAATTAAATTCAAAACGTTTTCATATTCGTTTAAATCTACGCTTTCTTTGTATGGGAAAATATATCTATAACAGAATCTAAACAGCTGATCGTCAATAACGTACAAGAAATTTTTTGTTCTATGCGGATTTTTTAAAAGTGCGGGAGTAATTCTTTTTATCAGTTTTAAGTTAATGAGTGATTTCAAATACGGTTGTATTTTTCTAGAATCATTTTCTCCAATAAATGATGTAATTTCATTGATTTTATTTCTACCACTTGCAAGAGCTTCAAGTATTGATTGATAGATTGCAGGTTCTCTTAGTTCTTGATACAAAATAAAATATGGTTCTTCTTTTAATGGCGCACCAAGTTTTAAAAATAAATTTTCAATGTTTGAAAATATATCTGTTTTTCCATTCCATAAAGTTAGATAATAGGGGATACCTCCAACTATTGAATAGGTTTCAATTAATTGGTGATAATTATACTCTGGTATGAAAAGTTTTAAATTTTCAAAAGAAATGGGATTTAATTTTAAACTCCCAGTTTTTCTTCCATATAATGGATTTTTATAATTTAATATTCCTTCCATAAAATTTATACTTGAACCGCAAAGAATAAGTTTAATTTTAGAATCATCTAACTCATCTAGTAAAATTTGAAGAATAGAAATTATCTCTTCATTTTTTTCTGCAAGATATTGAAATTCATCGAGAATGATGACTATATTTTCTCTTTTTGAGTAATTAAATAAGGTTCTAAAAGCATCTTCCCAATTTTCAAATCTTATATTTCCCATATTTAAAAAATTTCCAACACTTCTAGAAAAAATATTTAATTGTTCAGTTTTTGATATTTTTCTAGCAGTATAAAATAGAGTTTTTTTATTTTTGGAAACTTCTTTTAACAAAGCACTTTTTCCAACACGCCTTCTTCCGTATAATATGAAAACTTCTTTTTTGGAAGAGGTAAGTATTTCATTGAGTAATTTCTTTTCTTCAAATCGATTTATAAAAATAATATCACCACCCATTTTAATATAACTAAATACAATTATACTAACCATAATTATACTAATTCTAATTAGTATTATAACAAAAAACATTAAAATTAACAAACATTCCAGTTAAATTGATACTTTTTAATTTGATTTTTTTGAATTTTCAAGAAAAGTTCAAAAAAGCTTTTTAAGAATTATCTACTAAAAGTAAAAGCATTATTCTACTACAAACTAGTATATGAATTCTCTAATCTTGTCTTTGGTAAATCTAAAAGTATACATCTAAAAAATTTTTAAAAAATTTAAACGACAAACCTTTATGTTTCAATGTTCTATATACACTGACTGTTATAAAACTTTATATTTTTCAAGTGAATACAAAAGTTATACTTTCTTAGTTTTGTTTTAATTATTCTTTACATTGAGCAATTAGCAAATTAAGTTTCTCAAGATTTTCTAATATTTTATCTACCAGTAATAGCATAAATTCTAAGAATCTATTTGTCCCCTCTTTTTCTTTGTCTTCGTATCCTTCTGGAAAGATATAATCACCAAAGAAATGAATGTAATATTTTTTATTAGTTTTAAAATCAAAAATTTCAATAATTAATTCGCCTTTATACCCCGCTAGTGAGTCTATAAAATAAGCTAAAATAGGAGATTCTTTTGGATAAAAACTATGTTTCAGTGAATTATAAATATCCCATACTGAAAATTTTTTACCTTTTTCTCCTCTCAAAGCAAATGGACTATCAAATCCTTCGATTTTTTTACTTAATAAAATCTTTCCAAGATTTTCAACACAATTTTTAATATTTTCAATGATTCCTTCATCAAATTTTTCTCTAATATAAATCTCAAACTCATCTCTTATTTTTTCATTTACAAAAATATCGGTAAAATACTTTTTTTGTTTGTTACTTGGATATTCATTAAAAATTGAATTTCTCAAAATATCCATTGAACTTCCAAGTGAGAAAATTAAAGCTCTAAGTTCAGAAAATTTTATGTATGCTTCCCCAATTTTCCAAGACTTTATTAACATTTCTTTTCTATACTTGATGTCGTTGATACAATAATTTAAAATATTGTCCATTTTTAATTTTCCTTTCATATTACGTTCTATAATTACTTTTAAATTGATGGTTTATTAGCTTTTGATGTTTTAAATTTTCCAACTTTCCAACACTTTAGGATCATGACTTTCTGGTAACGGATTAGCATCAAAAATCTTGACAATATCTGGCATAGTGAATGCTTCACCTAATACTAAAGCATACTGTTTTTCAAGAACAGGAACTATATCAAGTAATTCTTTATAACTTATTCCTAATAATCTATTGACAAGTTCTAAATCATTTTTATTTGTGAGTCTATGAATTATATATGAATTACATTGAGATACCACAGTTTTTGATAATTCTGAAGGCCTTTGACTTGAAATTATCAAACTTATCCCGAATTTTCTGCCTTCTCTTGCTAATCTTTCTACATAGTAACTTCCCAACTTGTAATCATTTTTATCTTCTTCGTTTATGTATCGATGAGCTTCTTCTAATAATAATATTATATTCTTTTGATTTTCTAAATTCTTTTTAGTTTTTAATTTGTATAAGATTTTACTAAAAAGAAAAATAATAATATCTAGTTCATCTTTATCAAAATCAGCTTCTATTATGAAAACTTCGTTATCATTATCTTCAAAAATTTCAGTTACGGTATCTTTTTTTTGAGGATCATATTCTATAATATTATACAACCTTTCGTCTTCAATTATTACTTCTATTCTGTTAAGTAAAGGACCAACCCAATTTTTCCATTGATTCAGATTATAATCATTTGATGCCTTTTTATCAATTATTTCATTTATTGCATCAGGTAATTTTTTAAACATAAAATGTTCTCCATTACTTTTTTCTTTTAAATTCAAAATTGCCTCTTTAATAATGGGCGCTTGAATACCTCCACTAGCATTTAAAAATTTATAATATTCGGTATTACTTAAATAACTATGAGGTAATTTCAAATCTTCTTTTTTTATTATTTTATATTTATATTTAGAGCTATTAAAAGCTTTTGCATATTCGTTATTGGCATCAAATATTATAATTTTAGGCGATACATTAACGTTCTCTGTACTGACTTTCAGTCTATCATTTTTAAGACCCTGAATTACTGAAACAATTGTACATGTTTTTCCGCTCCCGGTATTACCAAATATGCCTAAATGTTTTCCAAATAATATATCAACATCGGCTTTTACAGTAATTTCTAAGTTATTATAGCTTTTTCCAATTTCAAGATAGTTTCCATTTTTCTTTGAAAATAGTTTTTTTTCTATATAAGAGGGTAATGCAAAAACTTCACTTCCTATAATAGGAAATGAATTTACTCCTATGTCAAAACTATCCAAATATTCATCAAATATTCCAATTAAACTTACTTTAATAATATATTTTTCGTCTTTATGATTTTTTTCATTAAGAAAATCATCAGAAAAATTTTTATCAACAATTTCAGTAATTCTTCCTATTATTTTTTTATAATTTGGCAAGTAAGAGAATACAAATTTATTTAGTGATATTGGAAAAGATATATTGCCATATATGTTTTGAATGTTATTTATTATTTCTTTTTCGGTAATTTCTACTAACATTTTCATTCCAGATATTTTTATTATTCTTCCTATTTTTACATCCGTATTAAACATTGTTTTTTCCTTCTTTCAATTTAATTATTGTGTTATACAAACATTCTTCAAGATTTTCATTATTATAATAAGGTATTAAATATTTGACAATATATTCAAATCTTCCCAAAATTGGTCCACTAAATATTGTTATTCGCTTGTCTTCCTTGCTTAGCGCATATAAATTTTTCAAAAATGGTGAAAGATTTTTGGAATTTTCATTTTCATAAGAAAAAACTACAAGATTGAAATCTGGGTTAGAAAGAGAATTTGCAATTATATCATTTACATGGTCATCATAAAAACTGTATCCAATAATTATTAATGTAGAGTTTTTTGAATTCAATTGGTTGACAAATGCTCTAAATATTTCACTGTATGGTAAGTCTAAAGATTGCTTTATTTTTGTTTGTACAGGATAAATGATTTTATTCTCATAATCTTCTATTTCTAATTTCCCATCTTTAAATGTTGGTTGTTGTTCAACTATTCCATACGGAACAGCAGAGGGATCTTCCTTCCAGTTTATTGAACCATGGAGTTTATATAGATTTATAGATTTATTGAATGGTTTTATCTTGTTAAAACCTTTAATGTGATAGTCAATATTGTAATATGAAGGATCAAATTTTCTAACAGTAAAGCCAAAGAAACCATTATTTACAATAATGCCTAACTCTTCAGCGCTTTTTTCAATTAAAAGATCATAGTTAAGGGTAAAAATATTTACCTTATTTAGATGACTTTCCCTTGAAATTATTCTTTTCAAAAACATTTTATGAAAGTGATTTTTCGAATAGTTTATATTCAAAACGTAATGTTCCAAAAATTGCTTTTTATAATTGTTTATTATTTCATTTATTTTATTTAAAATTTCATTATCTACCAAATTATAATAATTTCTTATCTGTATTAATTTGTCCAATACTTTTTCAGGTCTTTCATTAGACATGCTTATTAAAATTTTGTTTAATTTTTTATCATTAATATTGTTATTTTTAAGTATTTCAGTTAAATTATTTTCTTTAGCTTCTTGATTAATTGCTTTCGAACCGGCATAATTTGAACAGCCATTTCCAATTAGAAAATTTAAATTTTCACTTAAAATGTATTTGGATATTATATCGTTTCTGATTTCAGAAGTTTTGGTCTTAAAAAATTCTTCAAAAAATTTCGAATCAATTCTAATATAGTCACTATTTGAATCTGTTTCTTCCTTTACAAATTTTTGTTTTCTAACATCGAAAATTATTTCATCCTCTAAGCCATTCTTTTCAATAAATTCCTCAAAATCAGCCTTTATTTGTTCAATATTTTCAAATTTTGGTATTTCTACATCTTTTTTATTAAATTCTAAGATTCTTATGATGTCTTCCGTATTAAACAAATCTTTTTCGTGCGAATTATAGATATAATGCATAGTATTCTCCTTTCGTATAAAATGAATATAATTTTTATATAACTTAAAATAATGAAAATTTAGAAATTATTAAAATTTTCTAAAATTAAATTACCAAAATGACTATTTGTAACATAATAATCTAGAAAATTCTTTATTATTTTACTATCTAATTCTAGAAATCCACCATAAACCATACCATAGATTGGTTTTTCAGGTAAGATAAAATAATTTCCTAAATGATTATTTATGAAATTCTTAAAATCACTAAATTCTTTTTCGTTAGTAATACTAACAAATAAAGAATAATTATTATTAAAGTAAATAAATATTTTATCTAAGGTTTGAACAAGTTTATTCAAGAGGTGGTTAATGTCTTCATTTAAGAAGTGGTTTGAATGGTTTTTAATGTAACCTCCTAGCAAAAATATACTGTAAATTATTTTTTTAACAAAATTAGTATGATTTAAGTTTTCTAAAATATTATTCTTATTTTCATCATAACGGACATTCTTAATAATCATTAAGAAAATATTATTTTCTTCTTCTCCCAAATATTCACTTAAAGCGTGTTTATCTTTCTTTAAATACAAATTAAATATAAAATCTACAATCAGAGAAATCAAAAATTTTTGAATCTCTTCATTTGATAATATAATTTTTCTGAACTTTAGCGATAATCTCATAATAAGTTCATAGAATTTTTCTATGTAAATAAAATTCTTATCTTTATTAATAAATATTTTGTTGTAGCCTAATAAAAATTTCGTAAATTTAGTTATTATTTTTTGATCATTTTTTTTGGAAACTTCAAAATTTATAAAACTTAAAAGCGAGTAGTTTTGGGTATTAGCAATATAATAGAAACTCATTTCGAAAATTACTTCGATTATATTTTCAATTTGCTCTGTATTTTCAAATTTTTTATAATTTTTAAAAAAATCTGATAAAATAATTTTCAAATACCATTGCTTATTTGTTTTCAAATTTTCTAAGTTTTCTTCTTTAAAAACATTATCATTCCAGTTTTGTAAGCATTTTAATATATATTCGCCATCTTTATAACTAAATAAAGTAGATGTAAGATAAGAAAATAAGTCTCTTTCATAATATCTAACAAAATCTTCCATCATTCTTTGTATATCTTCTTCTTTTGTTTTTTTATTTAATACTATTTTTTTAATAATTTTTTCGGGCTTGTAGTTTTTAAGATAATATAAAATTATAAATATTAAGTAAAATATTAAAACAAATTTCATAATTAATCCAATGTTTTTGGCATTTAAAAAACTAGAAATTATTAAAAGTGTAATAAAAATTATGGAATTAACAATAAAATATATTATATCTCTCTTAAATTTATGCTCTATTACGAAATATTCAGGAATCTTTCTATCTATAAGTCTGTTGTATGTCCAATTACTCAAAAAGACTAGTATAGATATTACGGTTAAAAATATTCCTAAAAACATATTAATATTTTTCTCTATTTCTATACTATAAGTCTGAAAAAATAAAAATATTTGTGAAGCAAGTTTTTTTAAAGTTTCGGATATATTAAGGTTATGTAGATTAATTATAATGGACAAATTACTCACCTCTACTCCCTAAAAATAAAGAAATAAATCTAACAAAATACTACCACACTTTTTTTGTAAAAGTCAAGTTGTAATAACTAAAATTTCATATATTGTTAAAAAATAGTTTGTATATTATCAAACCATTTTTCACAAATAAAGCAAAAGAATTAACAAAATCACCAGTTTGTTATTTTAAAGATTTGGGTTTAAAAAATTATGCATCTGGTGAGTTTGGAAATGTAAATGACTTCAGTTTTTTATTTCAGAATTTTGTTTATATAAATCTTTATTATTTATCAAAAAAATACAATTTTTCTATTCATTATTGGAGAACAAAAGACAAAGCTGAATTTGATTTTATTTTAAGAAAAGGTATAGATTATATTCCTATAGAAGTTAAATATACAAATCTAAAAAAATTTAAAATTACAAAAGCTTTAAGAAGTTTCATTCAAATGTATCAACCAAAAGAAGCCATAGTCGTAAATTCGCTATCTAAGCATAAAGAAAAATTGGATAAAACAAAGGTCAAAATAATTCCTTTTTATGAAATATAAAAAGTTGTTTCTGATAATTTTAAAAGTATTTAAAAAATAAAACCTCGATCCTTATAACTCTTGGTATTTGATTTTATAATGACTTGCAAGAAAAGTTACAGAAAAATATTACCTTTCTTAGATGCAAAATAAGATAAAGATAGTATCAACAAATACGAATTTTATAGTATTTATGGTATATGTGATTTAATTTTTTTCTACCATACCTTCAGGGGTAAATAAAATTAAGTCTTTGATACCTAACAATTTATTTTCAAAACCAGCTTTTGAAAAGAGAATATATTTTTTCTTTCTCTCTCCAAAATCCACATAGCTGCTTCTAATTAACAAGTTTTTATAATCCTCCATACCAACTTTTTTGTTAGTCCATTTGCATTCACCAAAAACAACATTTTCTGAGTCATATGCAACTATGTCTATATCAAATGATTCATTTTTCTTTCCAGGAACTTTTCCCCACGTATTTCCAATTTTCTCTGGAATAAATCCTAAAACTTCTGGTGTTTCTTTCAAAAATCTTTGACAAATTGTTTCAAATTTTAATCCAAAATATTGAGGAAGATTTTTCCATATTAATTCTAGCGCTTTTTCCGGAGAAAATTCTATGGTTGAAATGTACTTTCGTATAAAATTAAAATAGAAATCAAAATAAAAATCATTTATTTTGTATTTTTTCATTCTCTTTTTTTGAGGGAAAAGTGGTTCGATAGATTTTACAATTTCATATTCTTCTTCTAATTCTTTTAAATAACGTGGAAGTGAGGTTTTTTCAATCTTTGATAGATCTGAAATCTCGGAAATAGTTTTTGGGCTACCTGAGATTGACTCTAGAATTGAAAAATAGCTTTTGTGTTCACTTCCAAATTCTAATACTAGGATATTTTCACCTTCATTTTTTAAAGGAGCATAATCTTTTAAAAAAAGGTCGAAAATGTGATTTTTTAATGATTTTTTCTCTTTAAAAAGCAAAAGATAACTTGGGATCCCACCAATTAATGAGTATATCTCAAATGCTTCTTTTGTTGAGTATCCAAAGTTTAAAAGTAATTTTATTGATTCGCTTAGTGAAAATTCAGAAATATTTACTAAATAATCTTTTCTTCCAAAAAGTGGCATTTTGTAATCGTAGAATAGTTTTTTCATAAGTCCAACGTATGAACCTAGTACGATGAGTTTTGTGTTATAGTTTCTGTATTTAATTTCGTCCCATGCTTTTTGAAGAGAAAAAAGTATGGAAGGGGAAACTTTGTTGAAATTTTGAAATTCATCGAAAATGACAAACTCAAATTTTCCAAAAAGTTCTAGAAACAAATCATACCAATCTTTAAAAACAGCTCTTGAAAACGAAAGACTAGTTTTTTCAAGCAAGTTATTTGGATTTAAAACATCTACAAAATAATAGAAAACATTTTCTTCTTTTTCAAAAGCTTTTCTTACGAGTGTAGTTTTTCCAATCCTTCTTCTTCCATAAACGACTATAAAAATATTTTTTTGCCTTTGAGATTTAATTTCATCAAAAAATTTCAATTCTTTTTTTCTATTATAAAATTCCATTAAAATCGCCTCCCGACGCAACTATTATATTTCATATAACATTATGTTGGTCAACATTATGTTATCCAACATATTACAGACATAATAATTTTATCATATAAGAAGATATAAAATCAAAGAATGTTTGAAATTAATCAATCAAAGTTGATATTAAAAAATCCCCTTTCGGGGGATAATGTATCAATCAGCTTTATACAAAGATTCATATTTGTAACCAGTTACTTTTTCGATAATTTCCTTTGTATTTTCATCTACTTCTGTTTTGCCGTTTCTAAAGTCTTTTAATTTATTCATTAGCAGTTTGTGAATCTCAGGTGTGATCTTGTATTTCAATGAAACAATAATTCCAAGGATAAGTAAAATTACTGGGAATAGGAAAAATGAAAGTCTAAGCCACAAAAGAGTTGTTTCAGATTGTGTAGTATTTGGAACGTATCCAATGAGCTCTAAGAAAACCCCATAGAGGATATAACCTGTGATTCAGTAAACGTTAATAATAAACATGGAGCATTTATTGCCATGAATCATTTATACGAAAATGGTCATAGAAAAATTTTATTTTAAAGTTTCTGAAAAAACATGATGATGTGGAAGTTTTTTATAGTGAGTTTGAAGGATATGAACCAGAGATTGGATATGAATCTGTTATGGCACATTTAAAAAAGTATGGAAAGAACTTTACAGCTATTTTTACAATTAACGACTGGACAGCTATCGGAGCTTTGAGTGCACTATATGAAAAAGGGTTAAAGGTTCCTGAAGATATATCTTTAGTAGGATTTGATGATGCACCTTACGTTAAATATATTGTTCCACCTTTAACAACGATAAAGCAACCTAGATGGGAAATGGGACAAACTGCGGCGCAATTGTTGATTGAAAGGATACAAAATAAAGGTTCGAATATACCAAAGAATGTAATTCTTCAACCGCAACTTATAGTTAGAAAATCAGTTAAAAAAATTGGATAAACTTAAAGAAATTCCCCCGGACTTTTTAATTAACATCCGGGGGTTTTATTAGTTAAATTTCTTCTTCCACAGGCACGATTTCTTTATTAGACTTAAAGATAACTATAAATCCTTCTATCATTATCCATAGAGCAATTACAAGTGTTGAAATAGTTACGAATATTAATAGACCATTTCCGCTGCTTATAAATTTTTTGAGATTTAATATGGTTGCATACAGTGTTATTATAAACATAAATATCATAGGGATTCCTGTAATCCATAATGGTTTTTTCTTTTTTGCCAAATAGACCGTACCAATTAATAGGGCTAGAGCAGCAAGTAATTGATTTAATGCACCAAACACTGGCCACAATGTTAAAGCACCTTTACCATCTCCTGTTGATAATGCTAGTGCTAAAGCTGCTAGTATTACTATTGCAGTAGCAATAAATCTGTTTTTTAAAGGTTTGACTACTACTTCACCTTTTTTGTTGGAGAATAACTCTTGCAATGCAAATCTTTGAATTCTTGTTGAAGAGTCCATGGTTGTTCCTGCAAAAGAAACTATAAAGACTGCCATTATTGTTTTTGCTAAATCTAGTGGTATGCCATATGAATGCATCAAATTTGCTGAGCCATTGATTACGGCTGCTAGTTTTGCACCCAAACCACTTGCTGTCGCCCATGATGCATAATGTGATGTAAATGCTTGTACTCCTCCTCCATTCATTCCAAGCCCTGCGGTAACAGCAATAATTATTATTGTAGCTAAAACACCTTCAAGGATCATACCACCGTAGCCAATTAAATGAGCATCTGTTTCTTTTTCCATTTGCTTGACTGTTGTGCCAGAAGCTGCCAAACTGTGGAATCCAGAAATAGCACCACATGCTATTGTGATAAATAAAATTGGAAATAGTGGAGGTGCATCTGGAACTGTTTGGAAAGCAGGAGCAACTATTTTAGGATGTCCAATTATAACACCTAGTACTAATAGTGCCATGGCAATTAAAAGCTCGTGAGAGTTTATATAATCTCTTGGTTGTAATAATTTGTGAACTGGCAGAGTAGAGGCTATAAATACATAGATCATTAAAATGTATATCCAGCCAAGAAGTGATATACCACTAATTGGTAACACTACGCCAATAGCAATTGTTACATACAATAATATAATTGCAATTATGGAATATAACGTATCATTTTTTCCTTTGTTGTAAACCATGTAACTTAACCACATAGCAATTGGAATTTCCATCCATACTGGAAATACAGATTGTGGGTACATAATAAATAGTAAAGCTACTATCATAGCAAAGACAGCTAATACTATCCATAGCAAAAATTGTATTAGCACTAAAAATATTTTAGCTGTTCTTTCATTTATAAGATTTCCTGTTAATTCACCGATGGTTTTACCTTGATGTCTTGCAGAAATTACGAGAGAAGTAAAGTCATGAACTGCACCCATGAATATAGAGCCAAAAAACACCCAGATAAATGCTGGAACCCATCCCCAAATAACACCTATTGCAGGACCTACAATAGGGCCTGTACCTGCTATTGTAGTAAAGTGGTGACCAAGTAAAATATGTTTTTTTGTTGGAACAAAATCAACTCCGTCTTCAAACTCTTTTGCTGGAACAGGGTTTTTATCATTTAGACCAAAAATCTTCTTTGATATCCACTTTCCATATGTGTTATATGCCACCCAGTATCCAACGAATGCTAGTGTAGCCAGTATCAAAGAATTCATAAAAAAAGCCCTCCTCTCTTGGACTTACCCCCGAAAGTGAAACGGATAAAAAAATAACTATACACTTTTCAAACAACATGGTTTCGGTATTCCACCGGAGCCATGTTTTTTAACCTT
>NZ_JAIHAP010000004.1:0-71348 GCF_020054775.1 Thermosipho sp. (in: thermotogales)
CTGGTGAAATAAGGTATTTCATAAATTCCCAAGCTGCTTTTTTCTCTTCATCAGTTGCATTTGCAAACATAATAATGTCGGTTCCTGCAAATGGAACATTTCTTGTTTTCCAAACTGGTACAGGTGCCCAACCCCAATTAAATTTACCCTTTACAGAGCTCTCAACGTATTTTCTTCCTGCAATTGTATCTATGTACATAACAACCTTTTGTTGACCAAATGGATCGTTCATGTATCCTCCTTGATAATATGCAATACCTTCATCAACTATTTTTCTAACAAAGCTTAAAACATCTCTTGTTTCTTGGCTATCTATATTTGATACCCATTTTCCATTTTCCATCTTTAAAACAGAACCGCCTCTAAGTGAAAGAAGAATTTGGAACAAGTCTGCAGTTGTTCTAAATCCAAATCCATATTGATCTGGTTTACCATCACCATCAACATCTTCTGTTAAAACTTTTGCAGCATAGTAAAGTTCGTTAATTGATTTTGGAACATCAACACCGTAAAGTGTTAGAAGATCTGCGTTGTAGTATAAAATGTAAAGACTCTTGTTGAAAGGAACAGCATAAATGTCATTACCCCACATACAATTTTTTCTCAAAGGTTCGTATACATCTTCCCATTCCTCTTTTGCAAGCCCTATCTTTGGATCGTTTAAAAAGTCATTTAATTTTTGGACAACGCCACTTTGAATTAATTTTGCAGTCCAGTTTGAATAAGCCTGTGCAATTGTTGGAAGTTCCCCAGCTTGTGCACCAGCAAGAAGTTTTTGAGATAAAGCACCGTAATTTCCAACGTAAATAGCTTCTACTTCAATATCAGGATGTGATTCATTAAATGAATTTACAATCTGCTCTAAAGTTTTCCCATGATTTCCACCCATAGCATGCCAGAATACAACTTTAGTCTTTGCAAAAGAAAAAATAACAACAAGTGACAATAAAATTACCAATAGTTTTTTCATAAACTTTCCCCTCCTTTTCTAAAATTCCCTGCAGCATTATATTATACCACATTTGAATGTAAAAGGAAAATTAAACATTCTTGCTTTTTCTGATATAATTTTTCTATAAAGGAGCGTGAAATTTTGGAAAAACTAATTTCTAAAAAAATGAATCTAGAAAACTGGCAAGTTAAAAATGCAATATTACTTTTAAAAGAAAATACTATTCATTTTGTAGCAAGGTATAGAAAAGACCAAACCGGTGGATTAAACGAAGAACAATTAAGAGAAATCCAAAACCTATTTCATTACTATGAAAAAGTAGAAAAGGAAAAAAAGAAAATATTAAAAGCACTTGAAAAAGAAAATAAACTCACAATGGAGCTGAAAAAGAAAATCGAAAATTCATACGATTTAGATGAACTTGAACAGATATATTTACCTTATAAAAAGAAAAAGAAATCTAAGGCTGATATTGCAATTGAAAATGGTCTTTTAGAGCTTTACAATAAACTAATAAATAATCCTGAAAGCTTTGAAAAAGAAATTCCAAAATATTTTAACAAAACCTTCAACACAAAAGATAAAGTAATAGAAGGTTTGATAAATATTATTGCTCAAAATTTTTCTCATGATGAAAATATAAGAAAAAGATTAGAATTTCTTATATTTGAATACGGATATTTAAAATGTACTAAAAAAGTTGATTACAAAACAAAATATGACGCCTATGAAAATTTTTCTCAAAAAATTAAAAACCTAAAAGAATACAGTGTATTATCTATAAACAGAGGAGAAAAAGAAAACATTTTAAAAGTCCAAATTACACTTGATGATAAATTCAAAAATGAAATATTCAAGCTCACAAAGCTTGATCTTAAAAACGAAATTATATTAAAAGGACTTGAGTTGGGTTGGAGAAAATTATTTGATTCTATAAAAAAAAGAATTAGAAACCAACTTACCCAAAAGGCAGAAAATAGAGCCATTGTAATTTTCTCAAAAAACCTAAAACAACTATTACTCACACCACCATTAAAAGACAAAAGAATCCTTGCTATAGATCCAGGAAATAAAACTGGATGTAAAATTGCAGTTCTTGATGAAAACGGGAAATTCCTTGAAAAAGCAATTATTTTCCCAACTCCTCCACACAATGATATTGAAAATTCGGAAAAAATTGTCATAGAATTAATCAAGAAATTTGATCTAAACCTAATAGTTATAGGTAATGGCACGGCATCTAGAGAAACACAAAAGTTTATAGTAAATACAATAAAAAAATTTAATCTGGATGTAAAGTATATCTTTGCAAATGAAGCTGGAGCTTCAGTATACTCTGTCTCAAAAATAGCTATAGAAGAATTCCCAGATCTTGATCCTACAATTAGAAGTGCAATAAGTATTGGCAGGCGTGTGCAAGATCCTCTTTCAGAATTTGTAAAAATTGATCCAAAATCACTTGGTGTAGGACAATACCAACACGATGTAAATCAAAAAAAGTTGGAAGAAGAACTAAACAACATTACAAAAGATGTAGTTAATATGGTAGGTGTTAATCTAAACACGGCCTCTGCCAAACTTCTTGAATATGTATCAGGAATTACACCTTCACTTGCCAAAAAAATAGTAAAATACAGGGAAAAACATGGTAAATTTATAGAAAGAAATCAATTACTAAACATAGAGGGACTCGGAGAAAAAACATTTGAACAATGTGCTGGTTTTTTAAGAATAATTGATGGAAAAAATCCACTTGAAAAGAGCAGGATTCACCCTGAACAATATGAAATAGCAAATAAAATAATTAGTCTTAATTTAGACAATATTGACATTGAAAAACTTTCTAGAGAATTAAATGTAGGAATATTAACTTTAAAGGACATAATAAATGAGCTTAAAAATCCTGGATTAGACCCAAGAGAATCTATTCCTAAGCCAAAATTATTTGATGATATTTTGACATTTGAAGACTTAAGAATAGGCTTAAGATTGCAGGGAAAAGTTACAAATATAACAGACTTTGGAGCATTTATTGATATAGGGCTAAAAGAATCCGCATTCTTATATAAAAAACTTATAACTAGAGATCTAAATATTAATGACATTGTAGATATTGAAATAATTGATTTAGATCAGCAATTAAGGCATATAAAAGTTAAATTAATATGATATAATCAAATACAGAGGAGGTGACAGTATGGAATTAAAAGTTTTAACTTTTGTTTTAGGAGATGAAGAATTTGCTATTGATATTATGAAAGTAGATAGGGTAAAAGAATATGAAAAAACCACTAAACTGCCAAATTCCAAAGATTATGTTGAAGGAATAATCAACCTCATGGGAGAAGTTATCCCCATTATAAACCTTCGTAAAAAATTCATGTTAGAAGATTTCGAAGATAAGGAAAAATCAAAAATAATAGTTATTAGATTTGAAGAAAATGGCAAAAAGATGGGTTTTCTAGTTGACGATGTAAAAGAAGTTATTACATTAAGTGGTGATAAAATAGATCAAACACCAGAATACAGCGGATTATCTGCTGAATTCTTGCTTGGAATTGCTAAACTTGAAAATAGGATGATTCTAATTTTAGATGTTGAAAAAGTACTGAAAAAAGAGGAAAAGCTTGCCATTGAAAATATAATCAAATAAAATACAATGATGGTGGATTGACCCTTATACTAACTTTAGCTGGAAATTTAACCAATAAATCGTTTAAAGTTTGATTTACCTCTAACACTTCATTTGTTTTTATTATAAAATGATGTAAATATAAATTTCTTATTTTTGGAATAAAAAATTCAGTTGGTCCAAGAATTTGTAATTTGTTTTCTTTTAGTTCTTCAACTATTTTCTTTGCATTTTTAAATCCACTTTCTTTTTCATTAGAATAAACAACAACTTGAATAATATCAACAAATGGAGGGTAATTGAGAACCCTCCTTTGGTTTAATTCATAGTCATAATAACCTTCTACATCTTGTTTGACAGCATATTCTAATACCAAACTTTCAGGATCATATGTTTGAATTAATGCTTTTCCTTTTTCTTTTCTTCCTGAACGGCCAACAACTTGTACAATAAGCCTAAACAAATTAATAGCGGAATTATAATCAGGCAAGCTTTGAATGGCATCAATATCAATTACTCCAATCAAATTGACAGTGGGAACATCCAACCCTTTCGTTATCATCTTTGTTCCTACCAAAATATTAAGTTCTCCATTGTATAGACCCTTCAAAATTCTTTGAAATAATCTATAATCCTGAATAACTTCAGTATCAACTCGCGAAATATTTCTTGCAGGAAAAAGATTTTGAATCTCCTTTTCTATCCTTTCAGTTCCAGCACCCTTTTCCAAAAGCATTAATGAACCACATACTGGGCAAGTCGATATTACTTCTGCCTCATAACCGCATATATGACATTTCAACTTTTCATTAGATTTATGATAAGTTAAGGCAACATCACAATTTGGACATTTTACTACGTGACCACAATTAGTACACATAATAAGTGAATAACCCTTTCTTCTTACAAATAACATTACACTCTTTGATTTATCCAATTCATTTTTTATTTCATCTACAAGTTTTTTAGAAAGATGATATGTTACTTTTTCCTCTTTTTTCATATTTATAATTTCAACATCAGGAAGATGTGAACCATACCTCTTTGTTAACTTACAAATTTTCATCTTATTCTCTTTTGCCTTTAAATAATGATCAAGCCTTGGTGTTGCGCTTCCAAAAATAACTGGACCATGGAACTTATCGGCAAGATAATTTATATCGTACACTACTTCACCATCTTGATAATAACTTTCATCATGTGCTTCATCGACGATTATTAAGCCATAATTATGAGGTATAAAAAATGCGCTTCTTGTTCCAACTAAAATATCAATTTTTCCTTTTATAGCCTTTAGCCAAACATCCACCTTTTGACTTTTTGTTAAATAGCTATGATAAACTTCTACCTTCAAATCTGGAAATCTAGAATAAATTCTAGAAAGTGTTTGCTCTATTAGTGATACTTCTGGAACAAGATATAAAACTTTTGTATTTAACCTTTCTATAACTGAAAGATATACTTCTGTTTTACCACTACCTGTAACACCATGCAACAATACTTTGGACTTACTCTTAACAATCTCTTCAACAACTTTCTCTTGTTCTTCATTAAGAACAACTTTTTTAATCTTTTCCGGAATATTCTCATATATTTCAATTAATTCCTTTCTTTTAAGTTGCAAAATTACATCTTTATTAATATCTACAAGCTCTTTTAATTCTTTATAAGAAACGATTTTATTTAAGAAAAGATAGTCAATTACTTTTTTCTGCTTCTCTGTCAATCTTTTAGTGCTTATCTCTTTTAAATCTGCTTTTAACTCCAAATAAATTTCCTTTCTTGGGGTGGGAACTTTCAATTTAAAATCCTTAAACACAGATATTGTTCCATCTTTTAAAAATTGCTGTAATTTCTTTTCACCAAATTTATTTATAAATTCATCCAAGGTAAACTCTTCAAAACCATAAAGAGGGTTATTAAATTTTACCCTTTGAACAAAATAGTTTTCTATGCCTTTTGGAAAACATAAATCAAAAAGCTTGCCAACAGGCGTGTTATAATAAAACGCAGCATCTTTCAAAGCATCAACTAACCAGCTTTTTAAAAAACTCTTCCCATCTAGTTTTGATTGAAAAACTAATGTATCTTTATCTTTATTGAAACTGTTATTAACTTCTCCCAAAACATATCCTATTGTTTTTTTTCCTTTAAACTTTACTATAATTCGTTCTCCTTTTTCCAACGGTATGTTTGACTGACAGTAAAAAATTTTCTTTAAAGAGGAATTGGACAAAGCTACTTGATATAACAGAAAAACCACCTCATTATTTTTTGATTCTATGTTTATTTTATCATATAAAAAAGTGGCTCCTTAAAAAAAATGGAAGCCACTTTTTTATCAGAAATTATATCATTTTTGATTGTCTTTAAATACCCTATAATCAACAGGTACATAATTTACAGAAGGTCTTCTCTTTCCTGATTGTTTATAAAGACTCATTAGCAAATAAATCTCATTTGGCATATCTGTAGAAACTTTTAATCCAAGTTCTCTTGCTTTTTCCACTGTAATTGGATAATCATGTGTCCAATATCCACTTACAAGTTTATCAGCCAACTCTTCAGCATTTTCTTCATATTTTTCCTTTAAAAGATTAGTCGCATATTCTTTCATTTGTTTCATTGCTTTTTCTGCTACATCTGCTAAAATTAACGTTTGGTCATCTATTTCGTTTATATCTTTCTTTTTAACAACAGACAAAATAGAGGCAGCTGGATACTGTCCTAGTTGAGGATCAATTGGTCCAAGAACTGCATTTTCATCCATTACAATTTCATCAGCCGCCAAAGCTATTAAAGTTCCACCAGACATTGCATAATGTGGAACAAACACAGTCACTTTCCCTTTATGCTTTTTTAAAGCATTTGCAATTTGCTCAGCAGCTAATACTAGCCCACCTGGAGTATGAATAATTAAATCTATTGGCATATCATTTGGAGTCATCTTAATAGCCCTTATCAATTCTTCAGAATCTTCTATATCTATATACCTTCTAATGGGGAGTCCAAAGAAATTGAGGGACTCTTCCCTGTGTATCAATGTTATAACTCTACTTCCTCTTTTTTTCTCAATAGCTCTTATTAGCCCATCTCTTGAAGAATGCAAAGACAAACTTTTAAATAACGGCGTAAAACTTGAAATAATCAATACCATCCAAAAAATTTGAAAAATGATAGTAAACAAATCTCCCATCTTTCCACCTCTTTCTATAATTGCTCTACTCAATTATATCAAAAAAAGCAAGGCATGACGCCTTGCTTTTATTATCTTCCTAAATAAATTATCTAATTGGTTTATCTTTTGTTGCTTCTTCAAGTGCAAGAAGTCTTTCCCATCTACTTGTTACATATTCTTGCAATTCATTGATTATTTCATCAGCATCTGGTCTCTTCAAGAGAGGTCTAAATCTTCCTTGTTTTTCAATGAATTCTCTAACTGGTTTTAATTCTTTTACTTTCTTTGTTACTCTATATACTCCTCTTTCTACTTCATACAATGGCCAATAACCAGTTTCTACTGCAAGTTTTGAAATCTCAACTGCTTTATCATCATTAACTCTCCAGAATCTTACACATGGAGACATTGCAGCTATAAATGATGGGCCATCAAAGTTTAATGCTTTTTCGATTTTTTTGAAGAAATCCATTGGTTCAGAAGTGGATACTGTTGCAACGTATACATTTTCGTGAGCAGCCATAATTTCTACAATGTTCTTTTTAAGCTGGATCTTACCAGACAATTTTTTACCTACTGGTTGTGTTGTTGTTTGAGAACCAGGAGGTGTAGCACCTGATCTCTGGTTTCCAGTATTCATATAACCTTCATTATCGTATACTATATAAATAAATTTGTGTCCTCTCTCAACTGCACCAGAAAGTGCTTGAAGACCGATATCGTATGTTCCTCCATCTCCACCAAATGCAAAGAATGCATATTTTTTGTTTGGATCAACAAGTCTTCCTTTTTTCAAAAGGGCCCTATATGCAGTTTCTACACCACTAACTGTTGCTGCAACATTTTCAAATGCATTATGAATATATGGAACATTCCATGCTGTGTATGGATAGATTGTAGTTGAAACTTCCATACATCCTGTTGCAAATCCAACAACTGGGGTATAACCAAGTGCTTCTGCTGTCATAAGGGCAAATTTTGCTACATTTGGAGCAGCACAACCTGGGCAAAGTCTGTGACCGGATGTTATACCAGGGTGTTTATCTGCAAACATTGTTGCAAGTTGCATTATATTTAAAGCCATCAATTACACCTCCTTATTCCCTGAGTCCTAGGTATCTTTCTTCATCAGCTATTAAGTTACCACTAAATGCATCTTCAAATGCTTTTCTAATGTGCTCAATCTTAATATCTCTTCCACCAAGTCCATAGACATAACTTCCGATTTGTGGTTTTACAGCAACTTCATAAAGTGCACTCTTTACAGCCTCATATAGAGGTGCTTCTGCACCAAATGATGCTGCTCTATCTAATACAATAACACCTTTTCGACCATTTAGTAATTCCTGCAATTCATTCTTTGGGAATGGTCTAAAGATTTGTGGCTTTATTACTCCTACTTTGTGTCCTTCTTCTCTTAAAAGATCAACAGTATATTTAATCGTTCCTGCTGTTGAACCAAGTGCAATCATTATGTACTCTGCATCATCAACTTTATACTTATCAAGAAGATCATATTTTCTTCCTGAAATCTTTGCAAATTCTTCTGCAACTTCTTTAAATACTTTTTTAACATGTTTCATTGCTTCAATTTGTTGCCTTTTGTGTTCAAAATAATAATCATATAGATCTAGTGGACCGTGTGTTACTGGATGCTCTGTATCAAGAAGTGGATACATAACTTTTGGCTCACCAACAAATTTCCTTGCTACTTCATCATCTAAAAAGTCTACTACTTCAACACCATGTGAAATAATAAAACCGTCAAAATTTACCATAACAGGCAATCTAACATCTTCATGTTCTGCAATTCTTATTGCCATTAATGTAAAATCATAAGCTTCTTGAGCATTTTCTGCCCAAAGTTGAATCCATCCAGAATCTCTTTCTGCCATAGCATCACTGTGGTCACAGTGAATGTTAATTGGTCCAGAAAGAGCCCTATTTGCAACAGCCATAACAATTGGAAGCCTTGAAGATGCTGCTATGTATACAATTTCGTGCATCAATGCAAGACCATTTGCTGCTGTTGCTGTCATTGCACGAGCACCTGCTGCTGCTGCACCGACAACAGCACTCATTGCACTATGTTCACTTTCAACTGGGATCATTTCAGTTTCTACAGCACCATCTGCAACAAATTGCGCAAAATATTCAACAACAGGTGTTTGAGGGGTAATTGGGTAAGCTGCAACAACATCAGGATTTATTTGACGCATAGCATTTGCAATCGCTTGCGCGCCAGTAACTGCTTGTCTATTTTTTACTTCTGGCATTTCAGGCACCTCCTTAGTCTTGGAATTCCGTTTCAGGTTTCATAACAATTGCTCTTTTTTCTTCAGGAAGGTTATCATTTGTTTTTGGACATACATTTGCACAAAGTCCGCAACCTTTACAGTAATAATAATTGTATCCTTTCATTTTTGGCTTTCCATCTACAACTTCAATTACAATTGCTTGATCAGGACAGTAAAGCCAACACATCATACAATGAATACAATTTTCTGGTTGGTGAACGGGTCTAATAACTCTCCACGTTCCTGTTTGATATTCTTTTGCAGTAGCGGGTTTATCTATAACTCCGCCAATTGGAATATCTTTCCATCCTTTGAGTTCAGCCATTGCATTTCACCTCCTCAAATCCACGGCGAAGGGCTCTAACATTTGCTTCTACAACTTCTTCAGGGAATTTTTTAGCAAATGCCTTTTTAATTCTTTGTTCTACACTTTCAAGTGTTATTATTCCTGTAACTTTTGCAATAGCACCTAACATAACAGTATTTGGAATCCCTCTTTTAATTTCCTCAAGTGCAATATCTGTTGCAGCAATTGTACAAACTTTCCCTTTTGCTCCAAGTTTCTGTCTCACATATTCAACATCTTTAACGGTATTTACTATAAATACAGTGTTTTCATCTGTTCCTTCGGTAAGCATTGGTTGTCCTAACATGGTATCATCAATTATAACTACAACATCTGGATTATCAACTGAACTATGGACCAAAATTGGTTCATCGGCAACACGATTAAAAGCCTTCATTGGTGCTCCTGTTCTTTCTGCACCATATTCTGGGAAAGATTGAACGTATTTTCCCATTTCAAGAGCTGCCTCTGCAAGCATCTGGGAGGCACTCTTTGCACCTTGCCCTGCTCTTGCATGCCATCTAATCTCAAAATATTTTGCGGGCACTGTTATCTCCCTCCTTACAAAAAAGATTTTTAAACACTAAAACAAGTATAGTTTGCATCTAAATATCAATAATGTGAAAGTATTCCCATGACTATTTTACCACCTAAAAGGATATTCTACAAACGTAAAAAAGTTTCAAATGTGTTTTTGTTCTGTTAACAACTATGGATTAATTAATTTTACTTATCTGTTTTCAAATACATTGTATAATCAATATCAGAGAAAATATCATCTGTCCATTCATAATATGAAAGTTTTTTTGCATCTACTTTCCCGCTATTAACCATGTCATATAACTCCAAAAAGCGCCTTATGTGTGTTTTAGTCCTATTAACAGCATATTCAACACTTGTCCTAGTTGTCATTATAAACGCCCAATCACTTGATTGAGCAAGCAATAATTCCCTGGCCATTTGATTTAATGCCCTTCTTATTTCAGGTTCAATTTCATCCTTGTTAGGATACTTTTGTGCAAGTTCAGTCATTTTTTCTACCATTTCATGAAGGTGAGGATAAATCCAATCGTTAGTTCCATTTAACCACACTTCATTGTATCCATTTGCTCCCCATGTAGAGGTGGCAGGAGTTGCAATTTGTACTTTTTCTACTATATCTACAACATCAGAAGCCTTTAATGTTCTCACCAAAGAACTTTTTGAAGCCAGTTGCATAAATTCTTCAAGGAAGATTGGGCCTTCATACCACCAATGACCAAAAAGTTCTGCATCAAAAGGAGCGACTATGACTGGTTCAATTCCATTAAACAAGCTAATCAATTTTTTAGATTGTTGCTCTTTCTTTCTTAAAAAATCCATGGCATGCTCTTTAGCTGCCTGAATTGCTTCATCTATATCGTAAAAATCCTTTTTATTTTGAGGTGTTTGTTTACTGGTTATTTTATGATACTTAATTCCTGTATTCATCCTAACTCCACTTGGATCAATATAGGGTTTTATGTATTCAAACTCTCTATCAAATCCTATATCTCTATAAAATTCTCTGTATCGTCCATCACCAGGATAACCTATTTCTGCGCTCCAAACCTGCTCACTACTTTCTGGATCTCTAGCAAATACAAAGACATTATTTGGAGTAATTATAGGTCTGTAAACACCATATTTAGGTCTTTCATCAGCATACCAAAAACCGTGAGAATCCACAAAGAAATATTCGATTCCATATTCACTAAGATACTTATCAAGTCCAGAAAAATAGGCAGATTCTGCAAGCCATATTCCTCTTGGTTTTCTTCCCATATGTTTTTCATATGTTTTAATTCCCTGTTCAATCTGAGCCCTAATTGCTTGAGGATACATTTCCATTAACGGAAGAAAACCATGTGTTGCATTACAAGTTATTATATCCAATCTATCTTTTTCCATGTATTCTTTGAATCCGTTCAATATATTTCCATTGTATACATCTTTAAATATATACAATATTTCTTTTAAATCCTCATAATAATACTTTGCCATTTTATGTTTTTTGGGATTTTCATTTTTTGTTCTTTCTATTTCTTTTCCAGCAAGCTCTATTAACCTTGTCATCCTATTTATGTACTTTTCTTGTAAAGATTTATTTGCTAGCATTTCCATCAAAGGGGGAGTAATTGACATCGTTAAATTAAATTTTATTCCTTCATTTTCAAGTCGCTTAAACATTCTAAGTAGCGGAACATACGTCTCCGTTATAGCTTCAAACAACCAATTTTCTTCAAGAAAAAATTTATACTCTGGATGATGAACATATGGCAAATGTGCATGTAAAACAAATACTACATTTCCTTTTGGCATAATTACATCCCCCTTCCACTTCTGAGCCTACTAAAGAGCTGCCAAATAGATTGTTCCTTGGACATAGGGTTATTGTTAAAAATAGATCCTGGAATGGTTTCAACTTCTTTTACTAAAACACCATCTGAAGGGGTAACTATTTTTCTCTTTTTCCTTATATCCAGCCATCTTTCACGTGTGCTTTGACTTGGAGAATTTGGGGGAGTTTTACAAAGATTGGAACGTATAATTGGGTGAAATTCTCCATCGGGGGCTACATATCCTAACTCCGCAAGATAATCTGCATTCGGCATAGGAACATTAACATAGTAATTTTTCATTGTTCTTAAATCAACCGAAATTTCAAAAGTTCTATGTGCATTATTACCATTGAAATCTATGAAAGTTACATCATATATTCTTAATACGATTCTAAAACCATTTGGAAGATTCATTAAAGATTCTCTAGTTTTGTCAGAAAGGTCCCAATAAACATGTAACCAATTTGGATTTACTGGTAAAACAACAAGCTTGTTTTTATTGTAACTTTCTGGAAGTTTAATATCCTTTTCTTGCTTAATATCTTGATCTTCTTTAACATTATTTACGGAATTTGCTGAACTAGGTCTCTGAATTTCCTGAAGCTCTTGCATTTGATTAATATAGCCCTCTATGAGTTTAATTACTTCTCTTTTTTTCATCATCCTTTTTACCTTTAGACCTAAAATTCTTGCCTGGGATTTTAACTCCTGAATGGTCGGATTTGAATCTAACCATTTTTTTAACTTTTCTATATTCCCATCAAACATCCTACTCCCCCCTTTTACTAAGAATTTTGTAAAGTTTTAGTAAATATTTTTTCAATAAAATTATAACATTATAAAAGAATGTTGTAAACTGTTGTATGGAGGAGTAAAAGATTTATATTTCAGAATATATTCGAATAAAATCGTATAAACATGCTAAAAAAGCTTATTTTTAATATTATCAATTAATTTTCTTGCAGTCGGAGTAGCAGCAATTCCACCCTCACCAGTTTCACGTAAAGATTCAGGAAGACTTTTTCCTACTTTATACATTGCATCAATAACTTCATCCAATGGAATTACACTTTTTATTCCTGACATGGCAAGTTCTGCAGAAGAAATTGCCAAATTAACTATATTTCCATTTCTTTTTACACATGGAACTTCTACAAATCCACCTACTGGATCGCAAACAAGTCCCATAAGTGATTTAAGTGCAAGTGCTGCTGCATTACCTGCAACATCAGCAGATTTTATAAAAAAATATGAAAGCCCTGCAGCCGCCATTGCAGCAGCAGCACCAATTTCTGCTTGACAGCCTCCTGCAGCACCGGAAAGTGTTGCTTTTTTTGCAATAACGTTTCCTACACCACCTGAAACTATAAATGAATTTAAAAGTTCCTCAAAACTGGGATTAAATAACTTATACAAGGAATAATATACTCCTGGAATAATTCCCGAGGAACCCGCTGTAGGACACGCAGCTATTCTTCCCATTGAAGCATTGCTTTCTGCAATTGAAAGTGCTGTTGTAGTAGCAATATAATTGAACTCACCCATTAATTTTGGAGAATAATTCCTAAATTTAAATGCATTTTCTCCAGTAAGACCTGTTAAAGTTTTTTGTTTTTTACCATACTGTTTTTCTGATTCTTCCAAAATTACTTTTAAAATATCCCCTAGCATATTCTTAAGATTTACTGGATCATCACCATTCTCAAGCATTTCAAGTGTTAATATAACTTCATGAAGCTCCATATTTTTCGACATTTCACTTATTTCTTTCCAGGTCATCAATAGTCCCTCCCAATAAAATAGCATTCATAAACGTATGGAATCTTTGTAATTTCTTCTAAATTGTCTATAGGCTCATCAAGTTCCACAATTGTTAGCGCCCTCTCAAGTAAGGCATTTATTCTTCTTAAATATAGATTTGCAACATTAACATTTATCGCATCAAGAATTTTCTCAAGTGCCTTTGGAATATCTTTGTTAACAATAACAAGTGTGTCATAATCCCATGACAAATCACAGGGAACAGAATCTATATTTGTAATTTTTATATCTCCACCGCCTATTGATGAACCTTCTATTTCATGGGAGATGCCATCAACTTCAAACTTTATTCTCACAGTATTTGGATGTACTTCACCCAAATCCTGAATTTCAAAAGAATACTTAAGACCTCTTTCTTTTGCAATTTCAAATGCATCTTTTATTCTTGGATCATCCTGCTTAAATCCCATTATCCCAGCAAGAAGTGCCCTATCCGTTCCATGACCTTTGTATGTTTTTGAAAAAGAACCATGAAGCAAAAATGTAACTCTATCAGGAGTTTTTCCAACTAATTTATAAGCAAATCTTGAAATTTTCAATGCCCCCAAAGTATGAGAACTCGATGGTCCTACCATCACTGGACCAAGGATTTTCAACAGACTCATATACTCCACCTCACTTTTTATATCTTGATTTTATCATTTTATATGATAAAATTAAATATGTAGTTGGGAGGTCGTCTAATGGCAGGACTGCGGACTCTGGATCCGCCAGTGGTGGTTCGAATCCACCCCTCCCAGCCAGAAATTGCCCCTGTTAAGGGGCAATTTTTTCTAGTATTTCAACAAGTTTAATATCAAATTTTCCATTTTCACTATCTTGTCTTAAAATTTTCAATACTTTTTCTTTCGGCCATGGTTCTTTATAAGGTCTTTTTGCAGTTAAAGCATCGTAGACATCAGCAATGGCAATTATTCTTCCAAAAAGACTTATTTCTCCATTTTTCTTTCCATAAGGATAACCAGTTCCATCGAGTCTTTCATGATGTTCTAAAGCTCCGGAAATAATGTCATAAGTTGTATGTTTTATTTCTTCTAAAATTTCTGCGCCCATAATAGTATGTGACTGAATAATTTTGTATTCTTCATCTGTTAATTTTCCCTTTTTTAGTAACAAGCTGTCTGGAATACCAATTTTTCCTACATCATGTAAAATTGCAGAATATTCCAATTGTTCAAGGGTATGTTCAGAAAAACCAAGCTCTTCTCCTATTAACCTTGAAATATACGCTACATTTTTAGAATGCATATGTGTATATTTATCCCTTTTATCTATCATTGTAGAAAACGCAAGAATTATGTTTTTAAACAGCTTACTAAACTTTTCATGTTCCCATGTACTCAATAACTTCTTTCCTATTAACTTTGCAAATAATTCAACTATCTTTGCGTCTCTATCATTAAATCCATCCTCTTTATTTAAAACCTCAATTACTCCAACTTTTTCTTGATCTGAATATATTGGTGCACCTACAATATTTTTAGTTTTAAACTTTGAAACTTTATCAACTTTCTTAAAGTGTGGAGCTTTAGAAAGGTCGTTAAAAACCATAGCTTTTCCACTTTTATATATTGTCCCAGCAATTGATTCCATAGGGACTGGTATACTTTCTATCTTTCCGCTCGCCTTTCCAACAGTAACAAGAAATTGCAAGTGATCATCTTTTAAAAGTAACACAGAAGCAGCTTCTGCATCTAAAATATTGCATATACTTTCCTGAATATTTTTTAGCAAAGTAGAAAGTCGCAATGAACTATTAAGTTTTGCAGCCATAAACGAAACTTTCTCAACATCATCTAATATTTTTAGACTTTTTTTCTTTGCATGCCTCACAAGCATTTTCAAAATCGAATAGTTGATATCTTTCTCTAAAAGATAAAACTCAATGCCATCTATATTAACCTTTATCTTACTTTTTTTTCCAATTATTTCCTTATCAATAATGTACCCAGATACCCAATAAGGTGCATACAATCTATCACCTCCAAAGATCCACTCCGATAATTACATTTTCATTCCACTTTTCTCCATCCCACATAAATATTACTCCTGCTGAGAATGATTCTCCAGCTAAAGGATAAATAATTTTTAAATAAGATGTTGTGTCTAAACTGAACAAACTTCCTTCAAATGGTGTTTTATCAAAGTAATATCCAGCTATAGACAAACCACTAAAAGTTCCAATTTGAGGAATTGATATCTCAATTTGTCCTTCAAGAGTAGAGCTTGAAAAATTGGTTAATGTTCCATATAGATATAATTTACCCTTAGCAAAACTTGTATCAAAGTCAAAGCCAGAAAGATATCCTGAGGAACTTTTACTATCCATAGCTGGTAATTTATTAGTACTCTTTAAATAAGAGTAGTTATTATTAAAATAGAAAGGTACAAATCCATCTAGGTAATAATATATACCTGCGGTTAGATTAACAAATGAAAAGTTACCATAAAAGCCTGCAAAGCTTCCTAATGAATAGTCATTTAAGCCATTTTCAACAGACAATTCTATTCCAAAATCAAAGTTCTTAAAAATTTCTTTTTTCAAAAATAGTGAATATGCAGATTCAACCGGCGTTGCAGAAATATCTTCTAGGAAAGCTGAACTTGCCTGCGTATCAATAGTAACACCTACACCAATGCTTGATTCTCCAATAAATGGTAAATTAAATTTTATGCTAGCCTCAGCCAAGAAAATAGAATCAGACGTTAAAAATTCAATTGGATAAATCTTTGAAAGCTCATACGGTAGTCGAGCATACAACAAAAATTTATCACTATCATATTCAATATCAAAACTCTTTGAAAATGGGTTGTAATAATTTCTAGTTGTAAATCCAAGCCCAAGTGACTTTGGAAGCATATTACCGTATCTAAAATCCACATTAAAAATTTTAAAGGCCAAAGAGTTTAATGTAAGTCCATTGATTATATTTGTACTTGGATTATCCGAAGGAAGTCCATAATACAAATTACCTGAAACATCAGTAGAATACGCAGTAAATCCAACTCCAACTCTTACTAAACCAAAATCAAACTCAGGAGCTATCGAATAAACCATATAATAATCATTACCTTTTCTAACAGGTCCAACAGAAACTGGAGACGCTCGGTTGTATAGACGTTGTTTTCTCTTTTTCCTTAACCTCTTCTTTTTTAGTTGTTGGCTTTTCGGGCATCACTTTAACAAATTCCTCTTCAGGTATATCTACCTTTTTCGGTTTTTCAAATGATTCTAAAGCGTATCCTTCTTTAACCGGTAAAACCTTTCCATCTGAAAAATAGGCAAACACTGATCCTTCGTACGTTAATATTTTTCCATTTTCAAAAACAGCAAATCTTGTTCCTCTAACACCTGCTGTGACACTCTCGGTTTTTATTCTAAACTTTGAAAACTTATTCAAAAGCTTTTGAACTATATTATAACTTTTTCCTTTTTTTAGGTCCATTACTATGTCAACTACACCTTTGTCGTATCTAATTCTTTCGAATAAAACCTGGGAATTTTCTAGTATTTTTGATACACTACCATCTTCAAACTCTACTTCAACAAAGGAATTTTCCATTGTTAATATTTCGTCTCCTTCTTCAATTACCGTCTCAGATGTTATTGAATTCCAAAGGTCTCCTTTCTTAATTGCAACGTGTCCAGAAAAACTTTTGACCTTTGCAAATGATTTATTTTTTACCTCTTCACTACTTTTAACAAAGTAAATAGTTATCGACGTTGACTCATTCGATGTTTTGAAAATAAGAGTGTCACTCGCTTCAATTAAAGGAGCAATGTAATAAACATATGAGTCTCCAGCAATTCCATCAAATACCACATCAGCTGGTTCAAAACCACCAAGACTAAATTCAACAAATACTGTTTTATCAGAAATCACCTTTATTCCTAACGGGCTTCCAACTTCTACAACTGTTGCATCAGGTATAACTGTAAGACTTGCAAAAATTGAAATTGAAAATAAAACTATAAGGAGAAAAAGTATTTTTTTCATAATAACACCTCCATAAAAATTATGGTCGATATGATTGAAAGAGCCCAGGAAATTACCTGATAACTTTTTAAAAAGTAAAGTGAAAAAAACCCTGTCAATAAAGTATATACTGAATAAACAAGGGGTCCAAAAATATAAAAGATAGGGCAAAGTCCTCTAACAATGTAGCCTACAAAATCACGCTTATATTCACCAACATTATTTTTTAGAATAAAAGTGTAAATTCCAAGAAAATAGGCATTAAAAATAGCAGAAATTAAAATTACTGCAAGTTTATTTGGAATATAAAAAAAGGTTTGAGTTGAAAAAATAGAAGCTAGAAAAAGTGTAAAAATATGCATCAATTGATCTATCAAATAGTATTTTGGACTCTTAAAAAATGGCTTATTATTATTTTTGTATTTAAAAAAGTCAATAAAAAAATGAGAAAGTGTTACAAAAGAAATTATGTATATTGAATTAATATTAAAGTCTTTTCCCGCAAAAAAAGCAACCTGACTAAAGAAAATTAAAATTATGTGCATCAAAAGAACTTTTAATTTTTTTTGCTTGTAAGATGCTATAAATTTATTTTGAAGTACATAGTCTCCAACAAGATGTCCAAGAAACAAATGTATAAACCTATCCATTCTTTTTCATCTCCTCAATGAGCTTTTCATCGTATTTCCCTTGCAAAGCATCAATTGGAGTTTTATTTTCAACAACTTCCAAAACTATTCCAATAATTTGGGCTAATAGTGGAACATCTTTGACTTTTAATGGACCACTTCCATCCTTCTTTTCATGATGATACAAAACTGCTTTTAATATTTGATCTGGAATATCTTCTATCTTACTTAATATTTCATACCCGTATTCCACATGTTTATTTAAAATTTCTAAATCTTCTTTACTAAGTTCCTTTTTAGAAAATACATAATCAGGCACACCTATTTTCCCTAAATCATAAATTTTACTTGCAATCTTCAATATATCTTTTGGAATATTAAATTTTTCGCCAATGGCTATTATTTTATTTTCTATCTCTTTCTGCAATTTTTCATCAACGTTTATCTTCTTAGTGAGTGCTTTTGATAAAGCTTCTAAAGTACTATATAAAAGTTCAGAAACTCTCATCTTTAATATAAAACCTTCTAATATGGAAGTTATAGCATCAGAAATTGCAAGAAAATTTAGAATGAAATCAGGACTTAAATTTCCTTTTAAAATAATAGTTCCAAGCCTACCAGCAGTTTTACTATATATTGGAAAGTAAAATGTATTATTACTAAATTCAATTTCAAAATTATTTTCGTCATATAATATATCGTCAAGATCCCATACCTTTTTCATAGAATTTAGTACATCATCTAAATTGTTTGAATTTATTATTTTCGAAATTATATTTTCTGAAAATTTTGGATCAAAAATTTCAAAAAAATTTGCTATAAAATAAAGTGTTTCATAATCAGGTAGTGCATCATATATTTCTATAGTATGATCTTTTATATCAAGTTTTAAAATAACTTTTTTTCCTGCTTTTCCAAAACTGTCTACAACCAAGTTCTTAAACTCAAACATTCTTCTCACCCTTTAATTCATATAATTTTAACGGCATGCTCTTCCCTTTAACACGATATTCTCCAAGAAAAATAAACTCAAATTTTTCTTTTGCAAGTTTGTAAACACTTTCAGAAACAATTACATTTGCTGGCAGTTCTCGCGTTAAGTGTTCTATCCTTGAACAAGTATTAACAGTATCTCCTATGCTTGTATAATCCATTCTAAAAGGTGCTCCAATGTTACCTACAATTGCTGGACCAAAATGAATTCCTATACCGCTATCCAAATTCATATTATTCTCACTGTTAAATTTTCTTAATTCTTGTCTCATCTCAAGTGCACATTTTAAAGCCCTTTCAATATCATCCTCAAAACTAATTGGTGCACCAAAAACAGCCATTATGGCATCTCCAACAAATTTATCAATTGTTCCATTATATTTATTTTTTATAATGTCACTCATTCTTGTTAAATAGCTGTTTAACAATTCAACTAATTCACTTGCGTCAAGTTTTTCAGAAAGACTTGTAAAACCTTTTATGTCTGAAAAAAGTACAACAATATTTCTTGTTTCTCCACCAAGTGTTAACTTTCCACTTTTTATCAAATAATCAGCTACATTATCTGGAACATATCTATATAGATATTCTTTGATTTTCTTTTTTTCTTTATTCTCTTGAATAAGATTCTTTGAAATATTTGTAGTACTTAAAATAATACAAGAAACTACCGGAAAAAAGCTATCTAGATACACTTGATTTAAGAATAACATATATGAAACTAGAAAAATTAATGGTACAGAAAGAAGAGCCAAAATATTTACTTTTATATTTTTTGACCTTGAAAACAAAAGAACATAAATAATTGCTAATGTAGTAAATAATAACCTCAACCAAGTTGATGCTCTAATTAAAGTATCACCTGATAGCATATTTTGAATAGCAGTTGCATGAATATAAACTCCAGGAGTATTGTTTGAAAATGGAGTTATTCTAAGGTCATACAATCCTTTAGCAGTTGCTGTGTACCCAATAATCACAATTTTATTTTTAAAGATATCTTTGTTAAAATTCCCCGTTTCAATATCATAAAATGAAATTTCTTTAAATATATTATTTCCATAATAAAAAATTTTAAAAAGGCCATTTAAATCAAAAGGAATTTTTAAATCTTTTATTTCAACTATTCTTTTGTCAAAATCAACTATTAAATTTGTTAAATCTGCATTTTTAAACATTGCAACCGCCAAAACATCCATATGAGGTAAAAATCCTGAAGAAATTCCCATTTCATTGGCCCATAACTCCTTAAAAAACAAAGGTAAACTTCTTACAACGCCATCTACATCTATTTCACCAATTTCATATGTTGCAGAAGGAACAAGTGATGAAAACTTCAATATAGGCGGGCGGACTTTGTAAATTTCAATGGGTTGTATGAAATCTAGGCTTTTAAAATTTTTCATTTTGTAGGTATAATTTAGGTAAGTAATATTATTTTCAAGTTTTTCTTTGATCTTTTCATTGTACTTTTGATATGTATCTTTTTCATTTATCAGATAGGTACCTAAAATCACATTTTTGTATTTTGAAATAATACTTGCAAAATAATTATCGTACATTGGATTTGTTTCATCTTCTTCTGTAAAAGACACATCAAATACAACAACTTTTGCCCCAGCATTAAATAAATTCTTAACAACCTTTCCATAGTGGTGCCTTGACCACGGCCATACATCCTTTTCAGCTTCAAGGGAAGTTAAAGAATACTCATCAATTCCAACAATCACTACATCGGGAGTTATATTAACTGAGCCCCTTATTCGATAAAATAGATCCATAATTTTTAATTCAAAAAAATCTATAAATGGTACTTGAAAAAATAAAAATAAAACATAAACAATAAGAAGAACCGCTGATAAATAATATAATATTTTCATACTATAATTCTACCACATATTAATTAAAAATATACCGGTCTATCAATTTCAAAATGCATTCCTCCATTTTTACGCCCTCTTATTGCAATTAACTCTGCCTTTTTGCCATATGCTATACACATTTGCTGAGGTGTTAATCTATATTTTAAAAGGATGTTGTTAAGCAGAGGAAAAATATAAGGGGCAACAACTGTTACGAAAGTCCCTCGATTTCTCAACAAAAAAGAAGCAGATGATATAAAAATTTCTAAAAGTTCTTGACTTGATTTTCTTGAAATCTCCCTTATTTTATTTTCAGAACTTGAAGAGAAATGGTAAGGTGGATTAAAAACTACCATATCAAAACTTTCCGCAGAAAAATGATTTTTTACATCTTTAAGATCTAAGTTAAAAAAATCCACATTATAAACATTGTTCAATTCTATAGCCTTTACTGAAGCATTAAAAAGCTCTTCTTGTACTTCAATTCCCGTAACTTTTAAGTTATAATACTTCGAAAGTCCAAAGCTTACAAAACCTGTCCCACTACCCAATTCACATACATTCTTAATGTCTCTTGTTGGCAATGAATACCACAAAAGAAATACCGACGCATGCGTCGGCTTATGTCCATCAATATCAATAGTTTTAATATCCCTTCCAAGATTTTTATCAAATGGTGGTAGTTTAATCATGATACAAAATCAACCAACGTTTTTTGCAATACTTGTGCAGCTGATTTTAAAGCAGCTTGAAGAACTGATTGTTGCATAGAAAGATCTGTTAAAACCTTTGTAAGATCTGCATCTTGTTCCTTTGAAAGATATTCAGTCATAAACGTATCAATATCTGTTAACCTTGAGCTTACCAACTCTAATGTACGGGAATTTGCACCTATTTGGGCAAATACTTCCATTGTAGAGCTTTCCAATAAATTTACTTCTTTTAAAGTAATATTTGAAAGCTTTAAGCTGTTTCCTTCTCTTAATGCATTTATTGCATCATCTATAACTGTAAATGCATCCTTTCCATTTTCTAGCTTGAAAACATCGTAAACAGTAACTCCATACTCAATCGTAAAACCCATAGCGTTTACTTTTCTTTTTATATTTGCATCAGGAGGAGTTTGAATTTTTCCATTTTCAACAGGCTTTAGATCACTTTTTGCTCCACCAAATATATACTCACCACCAAGTTGCGTATTTGCAATATCTTCAAGATGTTCTTTTAATTTTTCAAGTTCAGAAGCTATTGCTTCTCTTTCAGCAGCATCATTCGTCCCATTAGCTCCTCTAACAATAAGTTCTTTTATTCTATGATACACATTTGTAAGTTCTTGTATGGTAGAATCATATATATTCACAAAGTTTTGGGTATGTTCAACATTCCTCTTAAATTGTTTTAATTCTCTCATACGGCTGGATATATTAGAAGCTCTCGTTGCAACTACTGCGTCATCACTAGGATATGAAACTTCTTTTCCCGAAGAAAGCTTATCATGAAGCTTTGAAATTCTATACAAACTATGTTGTATATTAAATAATGTTCTTTCATTTATCATTCCATTAGTTATTCTCATTTAAATCCCTCCCTATCTTCCTACAACTCCTAGTCTATCAATAACCCTACCTATCATCTCATCCACAGCAGTCATTACCCTTGCAGAGGCATTAAATGCATGTTGAAACTTTATCATATTTGCCATTTCTTCATCTAATGAAACGCCTTTAACTCTTTCTCTTTCATTGCTTATATCTTTCATTATAATATCCGTATTATCTTTCATTTTCATCGCTGTTTCACCTTCAACTCCCATCTCTGCAACAATTCCACCTAAATATTCTGCAAAACTCTCTCTTCCATCATTTAAGATCTTTTCAAAACGCATTTTTGAAAGAATTTCCATAATTGCTGTATTAGCCTGACCTGTTGGACTAAATACTTTCGCATCCCAATTTGTGTTATCCTCTATTTTACCATAATCAACTGCAATAGTTTCAGGATTAACACTCACGGTTGAATTTACCTTAAACTTTTCAACAAATCTAAAAGGTTCATTTGTAGTTATTTTATCAACAAATAAAGTATCAGCTTTTGCAAATCTTTCTCTTAAAGACTTTGGCTCGTCAAAAGGATTTAAAAATACATAATCTTCATCCCAATCGTTTGTTGGATCAGAATCTGCATCTATAAATCCTAATTTTACAAATAATGCCTCTGGCCCTTTTATTGTTTTATCAATTTTAAAATCCATAGACCTTGTCCCTCTAATTACAAATTTATTGTGAGGTGTAACATCAAACAAAATACCTGTTCCAACCTCATTCAATTTATCTGCAAGTTCTTTTAATGTAGTTTGAGTCGGATCAATCTCAATACTTGTAGCACCTATTGTTATCTTAAATGGCAAGGTATGATCTAGAATATTATCCAAAGTCTCCTTACTTGTATCTAACGCCTTATATGTTTCAACATGAAGATTTGATTGAGTAAAGAGCCCATCTGAATCTTGTATATTAACTAAATTTCTATCAAAACTATTACTTTTTGTAGGAATTATCAAAAGTTTACTATTATATACAACTGCTTTTACATCAGATGAAAAATTGGAATTAATATCGTTTGCAAGGTCATTAATTGTATATCCACTTGTTACATTGATATTAGCCTCGGTGCCGTTAATTTTTATCTTATAAGTGCCTTCTTGAACATTAAATTCAGATTGGTTTATAACGTAAATATCAACATCTTTAGTATTAAAACCCATAGTATTGAACATATTTCCATTAAAATCTAATGCAAGTGTATCTTTTAAATCATTTGTATTACTTGTCATTCTAAGCAAATAAGTAGAATCATTATGAATTGCTGTTTCAAAGTTAAACCACAGTCCACTTGATGAGACAGTGTTCATAAAATCCTGGATGGTATCTCCAGCATTTACTGAAATTGCCTGGGCATTGCTTGAACCATCAAAAAATACAATTGCACCCTGATCAATAAATTGTTTTGTTGTTATGTCGCTCAAATTATCCCTATTTGACATTCCTGAAATATACTTTATAGGTCCACCTTCAACCCTCTTTGATCCTGCTATTCTAAATAACACAGAATTTTCTATATTATCAGCTGTCATTTCATTAAAGAAATTCAACCCTGTTACACTTCCATCAGAGTTAAATCCATCTTTGTGAATCAAATTAAATTTATCAGTTAAGTAAAGAACAAATTCATCAAGCCTATTCATATATTTGACTATTATATCATCCCTCAAGTCCATAGCTGCCTTCAAACTTCCATCATGTATATCAACCTTTGAATTTCCTACAAAAATTTCTTTAAATCCTTTCCCATATGGTCTTTCAAGTGCTCTTAATTCATTAACATCACTACCAGTCAATACGATTTGATCTCCTATTCTCAAAGATATTTGACCTGATGCATCTTCGGTATAAAAAATATCAGCAAATTTTGATAAATCATCTAAAATCCTATCTCTTTCATCCAAAAGATCATTTGGAGTAGATTTCAACGCCATAGAAAGTCTTACTTTTGAATTTATATCAGCAAGTCTTTTTACCATTCCATTAATTTGCTCAACTCTTTGGGATATTTCATAGTCAAGATCCTCTCTTAATTGTTCGAGTCTTGAATACAAATCTTTTACATTTTTAACTAATTCTTCCGCCCTACTTACTAGCTCCCTCTTTGCTGCACTATTTGTTGGATCAGTAATAATTTCTTCTATTCCTGACCACATCGAATCAAAAAGGTACCTAATACCCGAATCTCCAGGCTCAGCAAAAAGTTGCTCGACAAAATGCAGATTAGCAGTAATTGAATCCCAATAATTGTATTTGTTATTTACTTGTCTGTATTGTATATCTAAAAATTCATCTCGAATTCTTTGAATATCTTTTACCTTTGAACCAGTACCAATCTGTAAAGGAATAGAAGGTTGAGTAAGTGTTGTAGCAGGTATAGGAGGCATTGTCCTAATAATTGGAACTTGCCTTGAAAATCCGGGAGTATTGGCATTTGCTATATTATGTGAAACAACATTCATTGCAAGCTTACTAGTATAAACTCCTAATAATCCTGTATTTAAAGCCCCAAAAAGGCTAATATCTGGCATTCAATCACTCCTCTATATTAATATGCTTTATCAATTAATGATTTCTGATTAACTCCATAACCCTTTTTTGTGTAAGTTGAAGTAGTGGAAGTATTTGAAAATAACGATTTTATAAATTCAAAATATTTGTTTTCAAAATCCACTAAATTTTTAAAATTAGACATAACGATAGTCAATTCATTAAGATTCTCAACTAAAGTCGCAAGCAAATATGCAACTTCACTGTCATTAGTCTTTTCAATATATTCTTTTATTGACTTATAACCCATCTTATTTATTTCCTTATTTAGCTCTTCTTCAAGGCTTTCAAAGTTAAAAGAGTATTCCTCAACTTTTGAAATATGTCTTGAAAGATTTTGTACATCTTTCTCTATTAATGCTCTTTCTGCAAGCTTAAAAGATTCAATAATACTTTTTAACAAATTAATTTGATTTTTCAATAAATCTTTCATCTTTTACCCTCCCAATATTGCCTTTGCAATTTTTTCAGGATCAATCTTGAACGTTCCATTTTCAATCGCTTGTTTTAATTCATTTACTAACTTTTCTCTAACCTCAGGAATGTTTTTTGATTCATACAAAAGTTTTTTGATTTCAAGCGTTGCAGAAAAATCAACTTTATCTTTACCATTTTTCTTCCTATTTATTTTTTCTGCATTCTTACTATTTATTCCTTGAATATACCCATATCCACCTATTTTTTTTATTTCCATACATTTTCACCTCCAATATTACTTATCGGAAAAAAGTAAAAAAATTAAAAATTCCCTCCACGTTTGTGGAGGGAACTTGGCTTCTATTAAAATCAATTAAAACTTGAATTTCTTAACTTCTTCATAAAGTTTGTTAGCAATTTGTGATACTTCATCTCCTGCATTTTTAACCTCAACCGATCTTTCCTTTTGAAGTTTTGTTGAATCAACAACTGATTCCATTTTTTCAGCAACGCTTGTCACGTTTCTACTAGCAACATCCATAGCACTTGCCATCTCTTCTGCAGCAGCACTTTGCTCTTGTGCAATTGCAGCAAGATTTTCTATCATTCCGGAAATATCTGTTATTTGATTTAATATTCCCCTTAAATTACTTGCAATATTTTCACTTTCTTTACTTGCATTAGAAACTATTTCTACCATGTCTCCTGTTTCTGTTCTAACATCCTCAGAACGTTGTTGAATATTTTTCAATATCTGTGTAATTTTATCAGTTGCAGATTTACTTTCTTCAGCAAGCTTTCTAATTTCATCAGCAACAACTGCAAACCCTTTTCCTGCCTCTCCTGCCCTTGCAGCCTCTATCGCCGCATTCAATGCAAGAAGGTTCGTTTGTTCGGCTATGCTTGAAATAGTTTCAACTATTTCTCCAATATTGTTAGCATTGCTTGCAAGATCATCAACTTTTTCTGACATAGATTGAGATTTTAACTTTATGTTTTCAATAATTTGAACTATAGTATCTATAGCTTTTTCACTATCTTTTGCAGAATTTGAAACTTCTGTAGCTTTTTCAGTTAGGTCTTGTGATGTCTTTGAAACGTTTTGAGCGCTTGCTGCAACTTCTTCCACACCACTTGTAGTTTCTTCTATCGCAGATGATGCATTTTGAATTTCATAGTTTATCTCTTCTATATTTTTAGTAAGTTCTTCCACTTCATTTTCTTGCTCCACAGAAAGTGTTGTAAGTTTTTCTGAATTTTCTCTAAGTTTCAATGTATTTTGATCAACTTGTGAAATAAGTACAGACAAATTATCAAGTGCTTTATTAAGCTGTTCTGACATGTGCCCAATTTCATCTTTTGAATTAATCTCTACTCTTTGAGTTAGATCACCATTTCCAAGTTTTTCAATTACCTCAACAAGTGACTTTATAGGTTTTACTACTGAATTTCCTGTAAAGCTTCCAAAAATAAATGAAATTGCAATTGCAACTATTGAAATGACAACAAGTAAGATCATAATTTCAGTTGCTCGTTTATTTACTTCTTTTGAAAGAGCAACAGTTACAAATATCCACCCATTATCCATCTTTGAAAATCCTGCCATTCTCTTTATTCCATCGTAAACATATTCTATAACTCCTGATTTATTTTTACTATTAATCATTTGTTTAAACCAATCCATGTCTGCACCGGATTTACCGATTTTTTCTTCATCTACGTGTAATAACGTTTTACCATCAGATGATAACAGATAAGAATATCCATTTTCTCCAAATTTAGTTGAAAGAAGGGAATTTGCAAGTTCTGATGCCTTAAAATCAAGCGCCACAACACCAATTATCTGTCCATTATTCACAACAGCCTTTGCAACAGTTATTACAATGTCACTTGTTGAAGCATCTAGATATGGCTCAGTTATAATTACCTTACCTTTGTTTTTTACTGCATCAACGTACCATGGCCGTTTTGTTGGATCATAACCCTCTGGTAGTTCAGCATCGGGATATATATAAAATTTTTTATCTGAAGTTCCAAGATAAATCCACAAAGCATCTTTATACTTATCTTTAATATTTTTAAAAGTTTTCAGCATCCATGTAACCTCATCGTACTTGTTTTCCTTTGCACCAACAACGTTGGCATCAGAAGAAAGAAAATCCACAAGATTTACATATCCTTGAAGAAAATTTTCCAAATTTTTTGTTCCCGAAGTTGCTATCGATAAAAGAGAAGTTGTTCCTAACTCCTTTCCGACGCTATATGAATTAACTATTGCTACAGTTGAAATAATAGCAAGAGGTAAGACAGCAGATAAGATCAAAAGAAGCCACAGCTTTGCCCTTATTGACAAATTTTTAAACATAATTTCACCTCCATAAAAGCTTGAACTTTAAAAAATAACTTTTTAACCTTTTTAATTTTATATTTGCTTTTTTATTCATTTTTTTACATTACATAAATATTTTACCATAAAAAAATATCAAAAAAACTACTAAAATAATTTTTTCAAAAAACTTATAATTTTAGCTTGGAAAAACATTAAGAAGCATACGGTGGAAATAATAATATTAACGGCAGGAAAAAAGGAGTGTGTGGCCATTATTTATTAAAAAATAAAATACGTGGAAAGCAAAAAGGATAAATTTAATCATTAAAGACTAACACTTTTTCATTATTAACATTTCTTTACTGTATAGTCTTATTTATGAACTTTTGCTTGGTAAAGTTATTTATATTTTTTTATCTTCTGAAATAAAAACTTTTCCAAGATTTTGATAATCTAAATGAACATCAATTTGGGTAAATGGTATTTCAATATTGTTTTCATCAAATATTTTCTTTATTCTAAATGCAAGTGAATTAACAGCATCAAAATAAGTACTTCTTTCAACCCAAAAATAAACAGTAAAATCTATTGAACTCGCCCCAAATTGTTTAAAAGCAATAAAATTACTAACACCTTCTTTTACAACAAGTGGTTCTTCTTCAATTGCTTTTTGAAGTAATTTAAATGCAGTTTCCAAATCAGTGTTATACGAAACTCCAACATCCATTGTTACTCTTCTAACAGGACCTGGCCAAAATTTCGTAACTATTCCACTCCATACAGATTTATTTGGAATTAAAATTAATTTTCCGTCAAAACTTTTAATATAACTGTGATTAATCTTTATCTCATCAACAACACCTGTAACTCCATTTATGTCTACAACTTCCCCTTCAAATAACTTTCTAGTAGACATAACTAGAATCCCTGAAACAAAATTAGTTAACGGCTCTTGAAGGGCAAGACCTACAATTATACTCGATATCCCAAGCCCAGTTATATATGGTACAAGGTTGACTTTCCAAATGCTTAACAAGGCAAGTATTACAAAAACTGAAATAATAACACCAACAAAAAACTTTACAGTTTTTGGAGCTTTTAACTCTTTTCCAAAAGCTTCTAAGGATTTTTGAATAATCTTAGTTAAGTACTTATAAACTACATAACCAACTAAAACAGAGATGATTGATAATAGTACCTCATCCCAAAAATTTTGAAATATTTCCTTCATTTTTTCACTTCCTTAAAAAATTGTAATCTAGCTGCATTGCATCTCTTACCATCTCTATTGTTTCTCTTGCAACTTGTCTTGCTTTTTTATTTCCTTCAACTATTACGTCTTTTACATAGTCATCAGTAAGACTGTTATACCTTTCCCAAATAGGCTCTAGTCTTTCCTTCATATTTTTTAACAACAACTTTTTACAATCCACACAACCAATTTTTGCATTTGTACATCCATCTTTTACCCATTCAGCATCTTTATCTGAAATTCCAAAAGCTTTGTGATAGTCCCATACAGGACATTTTTCAGGATTTCCAGGATCTGTTCTTCTTTGTCTTGCCGGATCCGTAATCATAGGCATAACCATTTTTTTAAGAGTTTCTTCATCAGCCACTAATGGAATTGTATTTCCATAACTTTTACTCATTTTTCTCCCATCTGTTCCCAAGAGTTTTGGAACCTTTGATAATATTGGTTCAGGCTCTGGAAATACTTCTTTGTATAAGTAATTAAACCTTCTTGCAATCTCTCTTGTAAGTTCTATATGATAGACTTGATCTTCACCAACTGGGACACCTGTTGCCCTGTAAATTAAAATATCAGCAGCTTGAAGTACCGGATAAATTAAAAATCCAGCATTTGAAAGATCTTTATCGGAAAGTTGCTGCTTTATTTCTTTGTAAGTTGGAACTCTCTCTAGCCTTGAAACTGAAACAAACATTGAAAATAATAGTGTTAATTCTGCATGTTCTTTAATCTCAGATTGAATAAAAATTGTAGATTTATTTGGATCAATTCCAACTGCAAGGTAAGATTTAACAAGCTCTATTGAATTATTTACAATTTCTTTGGTGTCATTGTAATGAGTAGTTAGTGCATGCCAATCAGCCACAAAATAAAAACATTCATGACCTTTTTCTTGAAGTTCTACCCAAGATGAAAGTGCGCCAAAAAGATGTCCGATATGTAATTTTCCTGTTGGTCTCATTCCACTAAGCACTCTCATTATTTTGACCTCCTACTTTTTGTTTTTCCTTCCAGCTTTTCATATATACTTTTTAATCTTTCCTCAACGATATAATTTACAGTGCCGCGCGGATATTTACCCTTTGAATTTAATTTGCCAGCTGGTTTCTCCATCAAAATTTCAATTGCTTCATCCACTGTTTTAACAGCCCATATGTTAAATAGTCCCTTTTTAATATCATTTAAAATTTCATCTTTTAATACCAAATTTTTGATATTTGATTCTGGAATAATAACACCGTGAGTTCCATCTAATCCCCTGTGCTTGCATAACCTATAAAATCCTTCCACTTTTTCAATTGCTCCACCAATAGGTTGAACTATTCCATGTTGGTTTATAGATCCTGTAACAGCAATTGATTGTCTAATTGGAATATTTGAGATAGCAGAAATTATTGCAATTGTTTCTGCAAGAGACGCACTGTCTCCTTCAACCACACCATAGACTTGTTCAAAGCTAATCGAGACCCCTATTGAAATTGGAAATTCCCTTGCATATTTACTTCCCAAATAACCCATTAACGTTAACACGGCTTTCCCATGAATGTTTCCACTTAAATCAGATTCCCTTTGTATATCAATAATTCCTGTATTTCCAACATAAGTTTTTGCAGTTATTTTTACTGGCATTCCAAAAGAAAAATCACCAAATTGACTTACAGTTAAACCATTAATCTGACCTACAACCTTTCCATGAGTTTCTATCATTATCTCGTACTTCTTCAATGCTTCATCGTATTTATCCATTATAAGTTTTGTTCTATTTTCACGAGATACTATAGCTTTTTCAACATCTTGCTTTGAAATTGTCTCAGAATTTCTTAATTTTGAATAATAATCAGATTCTATAACTAAATCGGCTATACTTCCCATCTTCATCGATATCTTTTCTTTATTTTCTGATAGTCTCATAGAATACCAGATTATTTTCTTTAAAGCAGAAGAATCAAGGGGATTTAATTCATTTGCTTCTACAACATTTGACAAAAAGGAATAATATTGCTTAATGTTATCCCTTGTAGCATCCATTTCCCAATCAAATTCAACTTTTACCTTAAATAGTTTTTTAAAATCTTCATCATACTCGTATAAAATATAATATAAATCTGGTGTTCCTATTAAAATTACCTTTAAATTCAAATCAATAGGTTCTGGCTTTAAAGTAATTGTTGGACTAACTCCGTAAGCACTATCCAGATTCTCAATTTGAATTTTCTTAGACATTAAAGTTTTCTTTAATTTATCCCAAACATAAGGAAATTTTAGCAAATCCTCCGCATTGAGTATGAGATAGCCTCCATTTGCTCTATGTATTGATCCCCCTCTTATCATTGAAAAATCTGTGTATAAAACACCAGATTTTGAAATGTATTCAACTTTTCCAAAAAGATTGGGATATGTAGGGTTATTTTCATAAACTACAGGAGCACTATTCTCCTGTGAATTGTCAACTATTAAATTAATAGTTAGAATATGTTTAATGTAATTTTTCCAGTCATCAGATTTTTTTATTTGACCTATATGCTTTACAATGTGATTTTTAAGCTTTTCAAAATGGTTCACAAGTTTTTCACTGTATCTAAATTCGTCTTTCAATTCTTCAAATAAAGATTCTATTGAAAACAATGTAGCATATTTATCTAAATCATTAAATTTTTCCTTGTATTCTAAATCAAGTTTTCGAAGCTGGTGCAGTGCACCAGATATAAGATGTTCTACTTTTTTGGAATTTTCTTCAAATGTCTGTTTTACTTCTTCTGAAAGCTTTTCAAATTCTTCAGGAGTCAATGCCTTTCCATCAATCTGAGGTATATAAATTATTCCTGTTGGAGCAAGTTTTATTAAAAAACCCAATCTTAAAGCTTTTTTAGAAAGCTCTTTAATAATACTTTCACGTTTTTCGTTATATTCCTCTTCAAGTTCTTTTCTTTTTTCTTCATATTCTTCACTTTCAAATGTCTTTTGAATATTTGTAAAAATTTCCTCAGCCGAATTTTCAAGCTTTTCTTTTAATTTTCGACCCTGCCCAGGAGGAAGCAAAATAGCTTTTGCAGAATACGGATCATCAAGATCAATTGTATAAACAAGATCATAATAATTTTTCTTTGATTTTGCAAATTTCTTTGTAACAGAGAGCGCAAATGACTTTCTTCCCGTCCCACTGGGACCGACAATAAATATATTGTATCCCGGTTTATCTATTGAAAGCCCAAAATTCATAGAATCAAAAGCATTGTCACGACCAATAAATGTATCACAAGGACTTACATTTTTTGAAGTAGCAATTTTTGGAAACAATTTATTATCTATTTTTAAATCATTATAACTTAGTTTCTTCATATTCAACCCCCCTTGAAACAAACTTATACTTACCATCTCTAAACGAAACGCCAAAAACAGCGCTTCCACTACCTGTTAAAGCTGCTGTTATATGAGTCCTTCTTAACCTTTTTATATTCGCCATAATTTCTTTATAGTTATTTGCAACCACCTTTTCAAAAATATTATAAGTACACCTTTTAATTTCTCCTGCATTCCTGTTTTTATATGCTTCGTATAAGACATATGGAGAACATGGTGCTCTGTTAAACAAAGAAGGATTTAAAAGTCTATACGCTTCCTTTGTAGATATACCATTTTCACTAGTCAAAAGGTCTACATAATAGCCTTTAAGAGCCGGAAGCGGTTCAATTTTTTCTCCTTTTCCCTTAACTACTGCAGTACCTCCTATTAGAAAAAAAGGAACATCGCTACCAATTTTTATTGCTAAATTCAAAAGTTCAGAAGTTGGAATTTTAAAAGTTTTTCCAAGAAAAAACAATAAAGCTGCAGCATCAGCACTTCCTCCACCTAGTCCTGCTTCCATTGGAATGTTTTTTTCAAGAATTACCCTAAAACCAAATTCTGGCTCTTTGTATTTTTCACAAAACAAATCCCATACTTTATAAAGTATATTATTCTCAATTTCAACATTTGATTTAATTTCAAGTCCTCTATCTATCTTTACAATTGACAATCTATCATAAAGAGATATATTCTGAAATAATGAATTAATTTCATGATATCCATCGTCTCTTTTTTTTACTACATCCAAAGAAAGATTTATTTTTGCATAAGCTCTAACGACTGTACTACCGTTTTGCTCCATCCTTCCATCTCCTCAAAATATTCCCTCGGATTTTCAGTGAACAGTTCTATAAATTTGTCCTTTTCTTTCAATCCCTTGTATTTTACATCTGCAACGTAACATATACCTACATGAACTCTACTTACAGGGGTATCCACTACGTTAATAACTCCGACATAGTTTAAAGATTTTATATCAACGTCAACTTCTTCGTTTATTTCTCGTATAAGACCATTTTTAAATGCTTCCAATGGTTCTAACGAATCATCTGTATTAATATGTCCTCCAACACCTATAGTTATTTGATTGTGTAATCGTTTTTCCCCCTGTTTACTTGTTCTTTTAAAAAGCAAAAATTTATTTTCTTCTCTTAATACAATATACGGTATTACTTGCCTTATAGTTTCATCAGTTTCTGCAGAATTTCTATCAACAAAAAAACCTTTATTTTCTATTAACGAAATTATATCATATTCATTAACAAAAATTAATCCATGCCTTTTATTACAAAGTCTTTCCACATCTTCTGTCGGCACAACCAAAACTTTCTCATTCTCATACATTTTTTAACCTCCCAATTCTTCTAGATCTTCTAATAATATCTTTTTAGCTATTTCTTTATCAATTTCACTAGCAATTACACCTATCGCGGCAAAAATGTAATATTTATCTCTAAATATTTTAACTTCATTCTGTGGTAAAAGCTCCATCGGATGTAATTTTGACAGATTATTCACAGTTTTCAAAACATCTTTTGCATACTTTGAACGACTTAAAAAACCTCCCGTCCCAAAAAGATACCTAACAGCAGTTAAATCTTTCCCTTCCGCTATTAATTTTCTTCCCAACGCAGTATATATATGCTTTTTTTTACCGACATGTCTTCTTATTCCTTGCTGAAAGCAATATAAGGCAAGTTTTGATATAAAATATTCATCTTGGTCCGTTTTTGGATAAGGTGAAATTCTTTCTATCAATTCATCTAAGTTTTCAAATTCGTGCTTTAAATTTTCTTTACCAATTAAATCAATAACATTGTGAGCATTAACAAACAATCCAAGATCACCTTCAACAGTACGCTTTGCAACAGGTTCTGGAGAAATTGTAATCTCTTGAATTTCATTACTTCCTTCTGTTACTGAATCTACATCTGTTGTAGCTCCACCAATATCAACTGTTAAGACATCTCCATAAATTTCAGATAAAAGTTGCGTCGCCTTCATTACAGCACCAGGGGTTGTATGAATTTCATAATCTACAACATCATAAATCTTTTCCATGCCAGGTGCTTTAGTAATATGTTTTGCAAAAACTTCTTTTATTATATTTCTAGTAGGTTCAACATTTAACTGATCTATTTTGGGATAAACATTTTCAGTCACAAAAACAGTTTTTCCAGAATTTTTTAAAATGAATTCAACCTGTTCTGCTGCGGCGATATTACCTGCATAAATAATAGGAACATCCAACTCAAGCTTTGACAGTAATTTTGCATTATGAATTACTGTCTCTTTTTCTCCATAGTCAACTCCACCGGCAAGAAGTATTAATTTTGGCGAAATCTGCTTTATCTTGTGAAGATGAAATTCATCCATTTTTCCTGCCGTAATATATTTTATTACAGCCCCCGCACCAAGTGCAGCTTCTTTTGCAGCTCGAACAGTCATATCATATACTAGACCATGAACTGTCATTTTTAGCCCACCGGCTGCACTACTTGAAGCAGCAAATTTATCCCATGAAAAATTAGAGACTCCCAGTTTTTCTTTTAAATTTTCAATTGCTCTCTCTATTCCAATTGTTACGTCCCCTTCATTTACAGTTGTCCAATGTTCTCCCTGAGCTAAAATTTTTACTTTTCCATCCAAATTGTGAAAGGCTGTTACCACAGTTGTAGTTGAACCAATTTCTGCAAAAACTAAATCAACCTTCAATTTATTCACCCCCTTTTTAAATTTTAACACGAAAGTTGAAAAAGTATATTGCAAGTTATATAAGTTATAGAGTATAATTTAGTTGTAAAAAATGGATAGGGAGGTGTAAAATATGAAAATTACATTTTTAGGGCATGCTGTTTTTCTTATTGAAACAAATAAAAAGATATTAATTGATCCATTTATAACTGGAAATCCTGCATTTCCAAAAGATTTTTCTTTTGACAAAATAGATTATATACTAGTAACTCATGGCCATGGAGATCACATTGGAGATACTGTGGAGCTTTCTAAAAAATATAATGCAACTGTTGTTTCAAACTTTGAAATATGCAATTATCTTCAAAAGAAAGGTGTTAATAAAGTTCATCCAATGCATATTGGAGGATCATTTAATTTTGATTTTGGCAAATTAAAAATGACGCCTGCTTTACATGGGTCAGGCATAATTGAAGGAGATAATATAATATATGGAGGTAATCCTGGGGGATTTGTTATTTATTCTGAAAAATCTGTATATCATGCAGGAGATACAGGTCTTACAAAAGATATGGAACTTTTACGTGGTGTTGATGTTGCAATATTACCAATTGGTGGAAATTTTGTAATGGATGTTGAAGATGCCTTAAAGGCTGTAGAAATGATAAAACCTAAGGTAGTAATTCCTATGCACTATAACACATGGGATATTATAAGCGCTGATGAAGAAAAATTTAAAAAGGGTTCCAAGCAATTAGGAGTTAAGTGCATTATTCTAAAACCTGGCGAAAGTGTGGAGATATAAAGTGAAAAAAATTATTGTAATTTTCCTAGTACTTTTCTCTTTAACACTTTTTTCTTTCAATATCCCGCGGTACATCGGAAGTAACGATGTTGAGATTGAATTTGAAAATCTAGATGGATATTTTAATGGAGTTGCTATAAAAAATAAAAAAATAAATGGTCTTGACTTTGAAGAAGGAGTTCATTCTTTAAGATTGGTAGGAAGTTACCAGGAATTCTTGTTTAAAGTTATTATAGACACTATTCCACCAACTTCTACAATATTCACTACAAGGGATCCTAATCTTGTTATTTTGGAAAATGAAGTTTTAAAAATTAATTACGAAAATAGAATAAATTTCTTTGGTGAAAAAATTACCGGAAGCTTTAAAAGAGATGAAAAAGCCCCTTTCTTATTCTGCAATATAGATGAAGCAAAAAATATAGGAGGCTTTTCCATAGTTCCACCAAGCGTAAGCAATATAACACCACTTGACTCTAAAACTCCTATATCAGGAATAAATAATAAGAATATTTTACTCAGCTCAAAATCTCCATACAAAATTGTTGGACGTGTTGTAATTCCTGAAAAAGCCGTACTCTTTTTTGAACCAGGTGTTGAATTAAAGAGCATAGGAAAAAGTGGAATAACAGTAAAAGGAACAGTTTATATTCCAGAAGATGTTTCATTTTCTGGGTATATTAGCTTTGATGTTTCAGAAAATGGAAAATTTGTCTCAAAAACAAAAAATTTTGATGGTGAAATTTCCTCAAATGGAGGGCAACTTGTCTATATAGAAAATGCACATCTTGAAAATGTAAATGTTTCAAAAACTAACGTTGTTGTAATAAAAAATTCTGTTATTTCTAGCATAAACGCTAAACACATCGCTTTTCTAGTTTTAGAAAACTCAACAATAACAAATTTAAATATTGCAAATACTAGAGAAGTTATATTAAATAATATTGACTCTACTAATTCAAGAGTGGAAGGTCTAACAAATATTAATATATATAATCTCAGATCCAAGTCTTTAACAGTTGCTGATTTTTCAAATATTGTAATAAGATTTTCTCAGATAGAAAAAGTCACATTTGAAAGAGGAGTATACTTTCATGGAAAAAATGTTGAGTTTGCAAGTTTAAAATTAAATACATTTTGTGTTGGAAAATTTTATAAATCGAAAATAGAAAAAGTTGAAACATTAAAATCAAAATTGTTGAAAAGATTGGTAGAAATAGAAAACATTGTTAGTGATAAAAAATCTACTATTGAAGATTATTAAGCGAGGTGAATTTTCTTGAAAAGCGTTATTTTTGGATTACAGTGGGGGGACGAAGGAAAAGGTAAAGTAACAACTTATTTCTCAAAGGATTATGATTATGTGGTAAGATACAGTGGTGGTAGCAACGCTGGACACACAGTTGAATATACTGATTTTAAATTGATTCACCACCTGCTACCTTCATTTTACGTAAAAAAAAATGTTGGAGCCATTATTTCTAACGGAGTTGTTTTGGATTTAGAACAACTAGTCGAAGAAATTGAAGAATTTAAAAGTAAAACAGGTACATATCCTAAACTTTACATTTCAGAACTTGCACATGTTGTCTTGCCACATCATAAGAAACTAGATGAAAAGTTAGAACAAATTAAAGGGAAAAATGCTGTTGGAACCACAAAACGCGGAATAGGTCCAGCTTATGCTGATAAAGTGCATAGAATAGGAATAAGACTTAGTGATTTTAAAAATAAAGATAAATTCTATGAAAAAATAAAGAACATTTCAAAACTCTACAAAAATCTATATAATATTGAAGTCGAAAGTATTGAAAATGTTTTAACCTCATACGAAAAACTAAAAAGCCATATAGTCCCTCATGGAGAAATTATTAACCTAATAAACAAAAACAAAATATTATTTGAAAGCACACAAGGCGTACTACTGGATATAGATGTTGGAACCTATCCGTACGTAACTGGAGCAAATTGTAATACAACTGGAATCCAAAATGGTGTTGGCTTTCCTGTAAAAACTGAGAATTATATAGGCGTTTTCAAAGCTTATTTAACAAGAGTTGGAAATGGACCATTTCCAACAGAAGCATTTGGAAAAGAAGGTGAAGAAATAAGAAAAAGAGGTCACGAATTTGGAGCAACTACAGGACGTCCTAGAAGATGTGGTTGGCTTGATCTTCCTCTCTTAAAGTATGCAATTACAGTATCTGGAGCTACAGAACTTGTAATGACAAAAGGAGATATACTAAACGGCATGGAAAAAATAAAAGTTTGTGTGGCATACAAAATTGACGGTAACATTGTAGATAGAATTAGCTCAGTAGATGACTTGGAAAAAGCAGAACCAATATATGAAACTCTTGATGGCTGGGAAAATCACACTTCAAAAGAATTCAATGAATACTTAAGCTTTATTGAATCTTACGTAAAAAGAAAAATAACACATATTTCTGTAGGTCCAAAAGTTGAAGAAATAATAAAATTGTAGGGAGGGAAAACATGGAAAACTGTGTATTTTGTAAAATAATAAACAATGAAATTCCATCCGAAAAGTTATACGAAGATGAAGATTTTATAGTTATCAAAGACATTAACCCTGTTGCCCCAATACATCTTTTAGTTATTTATAAAAAACACGTTCCTGTAATACACGAATTATCAGAAGATGATCAAAGAAGATTTTGGAAAATATTTAATATAATTAAAAAATTATCAGAAGAACTAAATTTTAAAGAATATAGAATTGTTCAAAACAATGGAAAACAAGCGGGACAAGAAATTCCACATATACATTTTCATGTAATTGCCGGAAGAAAATTTGGGAAAATTGGTTAAAAAATAGGAGGAGTGATAGGATCAAGGCTATAGTATATTTACCAATAAAACCTGAAGTTGCCAAAAAACAGAATTTACCAGTCAAACTACCTGTTTTAGTTGAGGATATGCCGCTTATTACAGAAATGGATAGAATACCTTTAGATGTCATAGTAAGAGGACTTGAAGCCCAATATTCTGTTGAAAAAACAGATTATTGGGCAACTTACCTTGTTTATTTTTACTATGAAAAGTTTAAAAAATTACTTAATGAACAAAAATATGAAGAAGCGAGAAAAATACTCGAAAAAGCAAAAAATGTATTATACGATTACAGATATCACTTTTACTATGGATTATTATTTGCTAAACTAGGTGATTATGATAACGCAGAAATTGAGTTAAAACAAGCAGTATCATTAAATCCTAATTTCTATATTGGATACTATGAACTAGGGAACGTTCTTTATTTAAAAAAGGATTACGATGAAGCAATAGAAATATACATGAAGGCATTTGAATTAAACAAAGAATTCTCATTACCTCTTTTAAAAATTGGAGATACATACTTTGAAAATGGTCAATTTAAAGATGCAGAAATTGCATATAAATCTGCTTTAAAAATTGAAAAACTACCACAGGTATATTTGAGATTAGGGGTCTTATATAATGAACTTCAAAAATTTGAAAAGGCTGAAAAAATTTTTAGAGATGGATTATCTGTGGAGTACAAACCTGAAATTGCATACAACCTTTCATATACTTTAATTAGACTTGGAAAACATTTTCAAGCTTTGCAGATTCTAAAGGAGTTGGCAAATAATTACCCAACTCCAGAAGTATATAATGAACTTGGATTACTACAAAAAAATTTAGGTTTGTATGAAGATGCAGAGGAAAACCTTAAACTTGCTGGAGAAGAGTATGAAGAAAATTATTTAAAAATTTTGCTCTATACTAAAGGATACGATCATAAAATCCTTGATAAATTAACAAAATATGATCCCGAATATGTTGATTTCCTGAAAAAAGTACTATTCAAATTAAAAGACGAACTAGAAGAAAAGCTTTCCAATATAAACTTTCAATTTGACGAGCTAGAAAAAGTATTTGATCTAACGGATGAAAAAGGAGAAATTATCCTAGATGAATTTTCAAAAATAGAAGCTAAAGATTTTAATCAAAAACTTTCATATATAATTTCAAGTGCCTATATTGCCGGTGCAGATCCAATATTAATTGAAAAAAACCTTGTAAAAGCTTCCATGGTTTTATTTAAAATTGATAAGATAGTTAGTTTTTATAAAGTCTTTCAAATAATATACTTTGGAAGACTCTTTGAAAAATTAAACTTTGAAGATTTAATAGATAAATCTTTAGAAGTACTTTCAGAGTATGATTTTCCTTTAATGAAAAAAGCCCAACACATGCTTGAAATTGAAAGAACTTCCTTAGAAGATTTTTGGGAAAATTATACCGAACCAAATGATTTAGAAGAATTTATTTTAAAATTTTTAGAACTATTAAGTTATGAACCAACTCAGTACGAATTAGATGAAAATACTTTCCTTGGAAAATTAATGAAGTTTATATTAAACATATAGGTATAATAAATCCCGCAAGAATGCGGGATTTATTTTTGTTTTAAAAATTAATTTACATTAAATTTTTTAATTGACACTAACTTTTCTCTGTGGTATTATTTCCTATGACAGGAGGTGATTAAAATGGAAAAAATTCAAAAAATAAGGGAAATTATCGCTGACCAACTTGGTGTGGATATTGAAGAAGTTACGGACGAAAAGAGTTTGACTGAGGATTTAGGTGCTGATTCATTAGATATGGTGGATTTAGTCATGGCCTTTGAAGATGAATTTGGAGTAAAAGTGGAAGATTCCGATCTTTCAAAAATTAACACAGTAAAAGATGTTATTGATTTAATTAGCGCAAGAGTTTAATTTTTACTATACAAAATTAAAAGCCCCCTTCAAAAATTTGAAGGGGGCTTGATTTTTTATAGACTTTATTACATTGGGAAATATCCTCTTTTTTTGACTGCTTCTGCTACTCTTGAAATTGCGACAATGTATGCAGCTGTTCTCATATCTGTGTTGTATTTTTCTTTTGTTGCGTATACTTCACTGAAAGATTTTGTCATTATCCTGTGCAATTTCTTTCTAATATCATCTATATCCCAGAAGAAGCTTTGTAAGTCTTGTACCCATTCAAAGTATGATACTGTAACTCCACCAGCGTTTGCTAGAATATCAGGAACAATAAGGACATCTTTTTCGATTAATATTTTTTCTGCTTCTTCTGTTGTTGGACCGTTTGCACCTTCAACTATAATCTTTGCTCTAACATCTTTTGCGATCTCTCCATTAATTGCATTTTCAAGCGCTGCAGGAACTAAGATATCAACATCTAATGTGAGTAATTCCTCATTTGATATTGGTTTACCTTTTGGATATCCTTTGATAACTCCTCCATTTTCGTCTCTGTATCTAATAAGGTCATTTACATCGAAGCCTTCTTCACAGTATAAGCCACCACTTACGTCACTTACTGCAACAATTTTTGCACCATATTCTTCATGTAAAATTTTTGCTGCATAAGAACCTACGTTTCCAAAACCTTGAACTGCTACTGTTGCTTTTGAAATATCCATTCCTTTTGCCTTACATGCTTCAGCAGCTGTAATTGAAACACCACGACCGGTTGCTTCTGGTCTTCCTTCTGATCCACCAAGGTCTAATGGTTTTCCGGTAACTACACCAAGTGTAGTATTTCCAGTATTCATGCTGTAAGTATCCATAAACCATGCCATAATTTTTGCATTTGTATTTACGTCTGGTGCAGGAATATCTTTTGTTGGTCCTACCATCATTTGAATTTCAGAGAAGAATCTTCTACTGAGTTTTTCTAATTCTTTTTCTGATAATTTTCTAGGATCAACTCTAACTCCACCTTTACCTCCACCGTATGGAAGGTTAACAACAGCACATTTCCAAGTCATCCAGAATGCAAGTGAAGAAACTTCATCTAAATTTGTTTCTGGGTGATACCTTATACCACCTTTTGCAGGACCTCTTGCTGTATTATGTTGAACTCTATATCCTTCGAATATTTCAACTCTCCCATCATCCATTACTACTGGAAAATGAACAATTAGTGATTTTTGTGGCCAAAGTAAAAAGTTACCAATGTTTGGGTCTAAATCCATGAGTTTTGCAGCTCTTAAGAATTGGTTTTGTGCCATTTTATAAAGTGGTCCAGGAGCCTCTAATCTACCAAGTTCACTTAATCTCATTTTCAATACCTCCCTATGTTGTTGTAATACACTTAAATTATCACTTATATTAGTATATTTATCAAACTTTATATTTTGTGAAAATCCTAACATAAAACTGAATTATTGAAGAATATAACATAATTCTTTAATATACTAATCAAAGCTTTTAATAGGATACGTTTATTTTTTCAAAAATTGTGATAAAATACTTTACGAAATACTACAAAAAAATAAGTAGGGCGCTCAAGTGCGCCCTACTTTCTATTTCCATCCATTTTGTGGCCTATTCATTGGAGGATAACCATTTCCATAAGGATTACCATAGTGTGGCATCATCGGTCTAAATGGTCTTCTTTGAAATCCTGGGACCACATTATTTTGAAATTTGAGCCTTTTTAAATTTTCAATTCTTTCTTTTATCATTTGTTTGTAAGGAATTTCTACTGTAATACCTTCACTTCTAAGTTTGTATGCTAAATAAAATGATGAATCTTTGCTAAAATTAACTTTTACTACTTCAAGTTCTACTTTTTCTCCAGGTTTAAATTCAAAAAATCTCCACATAGGTCCAACAAATATCTCAACATCGCTTCCTTCATCTGTTTCAAGTATAATTTTTGACTTTGAAAAACCTGGATTTGCTATTATGTAAACTTCTTTTATTGTTCCTGTGTATGTTGCTGGTTCACTTACTTCTACATTTCTTAACTTATCCCATACATTTTCATAATCCATCGGTTTAGCTGTTTGATAATTATAAGGAAAAGCAAATAATGCACTTATAAATACAATTGAAACAAGTAAAAACACCAATTTTCTCATAACTTCCACCTCCTATTTAAAAATTAGTTTTTTAGGATTAGACTTTTGATTCTTTTATATTCATCTTCACTAATTTCTCCTCTGGCAAATCTCTCGTTTAAAATTTTCAAACTCTCATCATTTGAAAAATTGTACGACGAAGACGTTTTTTCATTAAAATCTTTTATCAAGTTTTTTAATATTCTATAAAATAAGAACACTACTAGGATAAATAAAACAAGTCCAATTACTGGAATAATCCATCCATAAAAGCCGTGGTACCATACTGGATAGAACCAATGCATTATCTCACCTCCCTGCACTTTACATCTTCATTATATATATTTAACCTTAAAAAATCCTTAGAAACTGTAATGATATAATAAAAAAGGTGAGGTGATCAAAATTGAAAAAATACATTGAGAAATTAATTAAACTTGTTCAATTAGAAAGAAATGAAGAAATAAAAAAAATGGAGTGGGAAATAAAAAATTTATCTGGCTTTGAACGAGAAAAAAAGGGAAGAGCAATATTAAATTTAAAGCCAAAAGTAATCGGAGAAGAACTTGGATTATATCTTATTAAATTTGGAAGAAGTAAAATAATTGAAACAGAAATTAATGTTGGTGATGAAGTATTAATAAATAAAAATAAAGGAAAAGTTAGAGACGATTTTAAAGGTGTTGTAGTCGAAAAAGGTTCAAAATTTATAGTAGTTTCGTTAGACAAACTCCTTCCAAAAAGTTTTAAAGAAGTTAGAATTGATCTCTACGCAAGCGACGTAACATATAAAAGGCAAATTGATAATTTAAAAAACTTATCTGAAAATGGCAAAAAAGTTCTTTCTTACATTCTAAAAGATATCAAATTTGATGATATTAAAAAAATTGATTTTAAACCTTTTGATAAAAATCTTAATTATTCTCAAAAACTTTCCATTTCTAAAGCACTTTCAAGCAAAAACTTTTTCCTTATTCACGGTCCATTTGGAACCGGAAAAACAAGAACACTCGTTGAGTATATCTTACAGGAAGTAAAGAGAGGGAAAAAAGTTCTTGTTTCGGCAGATAGCAATATGGCTGTTGATAATCTTGTTGAAAGGCTCTCTGAAAAAGTCTCTCATGTAAGGATTGGTCATCCTTCAAGAGTATCAAAAAAACTTTTATCCTCTACTCTTTTGTTCAAAATAGAAAAACATGAAAGATATAAAGAACTCTATAAATTAAAAGAAGAGTTTTCAAATTTAATAGAAAAAAGAGAGAAATTCCAAAAACCTATACAAAAGTGGAGACGTGGACTTTCGGATGAACAAATTTTGAAACTTTCAAAAGAAGGTAAAACAACAAGGGGAATACCATTAAAAATGATAAATGCCATGGCAGAGTGGATAACTTTAAACAATAAAATAGAAAAAATCAAAGAAGAAATGGAAAAACTTGAGGAAGAGATTTCAAAAGATATAATTGAAAACTCAAGTGTTGTATTTTCAACAAACTCATCCTCATATTCTGAAATTTTAAAAGGATTTGAATTTGATGTTGTCGTTATAGATGAAGCAGCACAAACTACTATACCTAGTGTTTTAATTCCGCTTTCAAAAGGTAAAAAATTTGTACTAGCTGGAGATCACAAACAGCTTCCACCAACTATTATCTCAGAAAAAGCAAAAGAACTTTCTATAACATTATTTGAAATACTCGTTGATAAATATCCACACATGAAAGAACTTCTCAATATTCAATATAGAATGAATGAAAAAATAATGGAATTTCCAAATATAGAATTTTACAATGGAAAACTCAAATCAGGCATTGGAAATATAACTTTAAAAGATCTTGGATTTGAAGGTAGTGATGAAATTACAAAACCTGAAAATACAATTATTTTCATTGACACAAAAAGTAGAAAAAATAAAACAGAAAACCAAAAAAAGGATTCAACTTCATATTTCAATGAGCTTGAAGCAAATATTGTAAAAGATATTGTTGAAAAATTTCTAAAACTTGGGTTAAATAGAGAATATATTGGTGTTATAACACCTTACGATGACCAAGTCGATTTAATTAAATCTTTCAATCTTGGAGTAGAAGTTAATACAGTTGATGGATTTCAAGGAAGAGAAAAGGAAGTTATAATCATTTCATTTGTTAGATCAAATCAGAGAAAAGAATTAGGATTCTTAACAGATCTGAGACGTTTAAATGTATCAATCACACGTGCAAAAAGAAAATTAATTTGCATCGGTGATTCATCAACTCTTGAAAACCATCCAACTTACAAAAAATTTATTGAGTTTGTAAAAAATAAAGGAGTATATTTAGTATAAAAAATTCCCCAGACATTCTGGGGAAATTGCTATAATTTTTTCACATTTTATTCTTTAAAAAAGTAACTAGACACTTTTTATAGGATCTTATATTATGATAAACCAATTATATTTCCTTCTTCATCAATGTCTATATTAACCGCATTTGGAATTTTTGAAAGCCCCGGCATTCTCATAATGTCACCTGCAAGTGCCACTATAAACCCTGCACCTGCAGAAAGTTCAAAATCTCTTATTGTAAAAGTATAACCAGATGGTGCATTAATCTTTTTTGGATCATCAGAAATACTTGATTGTGTTTTTGCAACAATTACCGGTAGTGTATCATATCCATGCTTTCTTAAGAACTTCAATTTACTTTTTGCTTTATCGGTATAAATCACGTTCCTTGCCCTGTAAATTTCTTTTGCAAGTGTTTCAATTTTTTCTTCGAGACTCATTTCTGGTTTAATAAGAGGCTTATATTGATTCTCTTTTATGTTTTCAAGAACAAGATTTGCTAAATCAACAGCACCTTCTCCACCCTTTTCAAAGGCATAAACAAGTGCATGAGGAATTTCACAATTCTTTGAAAATTCATCTAATTCTCTTTGCGTGTCACTTCCAAACACATTGAGAGCTACAATAACCGGAACATTATATTTTTTCAAATTTTCAACATGCACTCTAAGATTTTCCAATCCTTTTAGCATTGCTTCTACATTTTCTTTGTCAAGTTCATCTTTTTTAACACCACCATGGTATTTTAAAGCTTTTATTGTAGCAACTACAACAACTGCATTTACATCGTAGCCTGCAGTTGGAGAAACAAAATCAAGAAACTTTTCCGCACCTAAATCTGCTGCAAATCCTGCTTCTGTTACTACATAATCAGAAAGCTTTAACGCTAATTTTGTTGCAATTATGCTATTTGTTCCATGGGCAATATTTGCAAATGGCCCTCCGTGTACAAATGCAGGTGTATTTTCAATTGTTTGAACAAGATTAGGTTTAATAGCATCTTTCAATAAAACTGCAAGTGCTCCTTCAATTTTTAAATCTTTTACTTTAATAAGCTTTTTGTCATAACTTTGAGCTACAACTATATTTGAAAGTCTTTCTTTTAGATCCTTAAGATCTTTAGCAAGACACAAAATAGCCATAATTTCAGATGCAGCAGTAATTATAAATCCATCTTCACGTGGCTGCCCATTTGCACTTCCTCCAAGACCTACAACTATATTTCTAAGAGCCCTATCATTCATGTCAATGGTTCTTTTCCAATATATACGAGTGGGATCAATTCCAAGTTCATTTCCAAACTTTATATGTGCATCTATTACTGCTGATATCAAATTATGAGCCGCTGAAACTGCGTGTATATCACCGGTAAAATGAAGATTTATATTCTCCATTGGGAGAACTTGAGAATAGCCTCCCCCGGCAGCCCCACCTTTAATTCCAAATACCGGACCAAGTGATGGTTCTCTAAGTGTCACTATTGATTTTTTCCCGAGTCTATTTAGTGCCATAGAAAGCCCTATACTTGTTGTTGTTTTACCTTCTCCGGCTGGGGTTGGGGTCATTGCAGTTACCAAAATTAACTTTCCATCTTTGTTATTTTTAACTTTTTCCCATATTTTCAAATCAACTTTTGCTATGTACTTTCCATATGGCTCAACATATTCTTCTGATATGTCTATTTTTTCTGCTATTTTTGTTATTTTCTCCAATTTTGCTTCTCTTGCAATTTCAATATCAGTTTTCATCTTTTTCACTCCTTTCAACTACAAATGTGGTATATTTATCATTCTTAATATAAATATTAAGCCCCATTTGATCACAAAGTTTCTTTACTATATATAGTCCTAATCCATGACCTTTAGATTTTCTCGACTTATGAAATTTCTCAAATATCCTTTCTTTTAAATCATTGCTTATACCTTCTCCGTGATCTGATACTTCTATTCTGTCTTGATACAATTTTATCTCAATAGGTGCTTTTCCATGATATATAGCATTATCAACTAAATTTTTAATTACAATCTCTAAAGCTTCTTTATTGGCCAAAATTGTTCCATCTCCGATTATTTTAATTTCAATATCTTTATATCCAGCTACTATCCCTTCAACTAGCGTTCTTAAATTAATTTGTTCCATATCAAGTTCCAGATTTTTTGAAAGTAATATCATATTTTCAACCAAGTCTTTCATCTTCTTGGAAGTTTGAGCAATAGAATCTATAGCCTCTTTTAAAATTTGTTCATCTTTGTGACCCCATCTTTCAAGCATTTTCGAATAACCTATTAAGTTTGCTATTGGAGTTTTTAATTCATGAGATACATTTGATACAAATTCTTCTTGAAGCTTGTAATTTTTTTCAACACGATCCATAAGTTCGTTAAATTTTTCAACAAGCTCATCTACTTCATCATGAGTATTCGGCTTTATAAATCTATAACTTAAATTATCGCCTTTAATTTTTGAAAGCTCACTGACAAAATTTCTTAAATGCTTTGTAGATTTCTTTGTTATAAAGTATGTAAGAAAACTAATAAGTGACAATGAAATAGCAAAAATATACACAAAAATTTTCTTTATGTTATTTAAGTAATTTACTATAGGAGTAATATCTTTTCCAACTATCAAATTTTCTGCCCTTAAAAAAAGGTAAGTTCTACCATTAATTTCAAACTTCCCTATTTTATTTATTGGCCCAATTTCGTAAGGATCAACAATAACGACCCCATCTTTTGAAATATAAATATCATTTTTTGGATTGTGCATTCTTCCCATGGGTGTAACAAGCCAAGGTCTAACACTTTCAATTAGATCTTTTTTAGTCGACTGATAGATCATCAACCGAATACTTGAGTATAAAAGGATCAAAACTATTGCCATTGTAATAGCTGTAATAACAGTAGTTATATAAGTTACTTTAGATGAAATACTCATTTTTCTTCTTTTTCCTCCAAAATCTTTTCGATATCCTCTTTTTCAATATAATATTTTGTACTACACCATTTACACTCAACTTCAGCTTTTCCTTCGTTTAACATTTCTTTAAGCTCATCTACTTTTAAAAGCTTCAATGACTCAACAGCCTTTTGATATGAACAATTACATTTGAATTCTACTTCTCTTTCTTCAATTTTTTCAATTTTATCCCCAAATATATGTTTTACAACATCTTCAACAGTATTATTCTCTAAAAAGTTTGATATCGGAGTAATTTCTTTAAATTTTTTCTCAATTTCTAGTATATCACTTTCAGGTAAATTTTTATCCAAAATTTGAATAACTATTCCACCGGCTTTTTTAATACCATTTTTGTCAACTAAAACTCCAAGTGCTATAGCAGTTGGGAGCTGTTCGGAAACAGCAAAATAATGTGCAAGGTCCTCTGCTATTTCTCCGCTTACTAACTCAACTGGTGTAACATATGGAGTTTTTAAATTTAGATCTCTTACTACCTTCAATGTGCCTTTTCCTATAGCATTTTTTAAATCAAATTTTCCAAGTTCATTTGTCATTGTTTCAACTATCTTTGGGATAACGTAGCCTCTTACAGTACCATCACTTTTTGCTTGAGAAGCTATGTACTTTATTTGATTTGAACCTTCAATAATATAGGTTAATGTTTCTTTTTCAGAAAGCCAAGGAATCATTAATGCAGCACCAGTCAACAATCTACCTAATGCTACCGCAGAAATTGGAGAAAGTCCATGTTTTTCTGTTGCAGCCCTAACAATTTGTGTACTATCTATTACTGAAAACCTAACAAGAGCCTTGTAAGCAATACCATTTTTCAACATATAAAACTACCCTTCTTAATTAAGATATTTTTCAGTAACCCTCTTAACTGCTTCAAAATTATCTGAAAACATTACCTTTTTGACTTCAAAATCAATAAGTTTGTTTTTGTAAATCGTTTCAAGAATGTTATCAACATGGGATTGAGATGGAACAAAAAGTATTGGTAAAATATGATACTCTTTTTCTCCAAGAAGAACTAGCCAATAGTAAGGGGTGTTCCTCATAATTCCACCTCCTATGAAATTTTTTGGTAAAGCTTGTTTCCGTTTACAAAATGTTGCTGGTGGAACATGGAACACAGTAAGAAAAAAGAAAAGAGGGTGAGAAAAGTAGAAATGCAATTATATTATACAACATTTTTTAAAAAAAATTAAATTCTTTTAATTAAATTTTAGTTGTGGTAAAATAATTACAAAAGAAAAAATAAAAAAGAAAGGAGTAGGATAGTGAAATGGGAATTAAAAAAATTTAATAAGGAGCTTGCTCAGAAGATCTCTGAGGAGTTAAATCTTCCATTTTTAACTTCTCAGTTATTGGTAACAAGAGGCTATACAGATTTTGAAGAAATTGAAAAATTCCTATACCCATCTAAAAAACACCTTCGCTCTCCATTTTTGTTAAAAGACATGGATAAGGCTGTTAGGTATTTATTGGAAGCAAGAGAAAAAAAGCTTCCAGTATTTGTATATGGTGATTACGATGTAGATGGTATCACCGGTGTGGCCACCCTTGTAACTTTCCTCTCAAAATATGGTTGGAAAGTTGATTATTACATTCCAAACCGTCTTGATGAGGGTTATGGCATACAACCACAAGTTGTAGAAGAATATTTTAAAAAAGGCTACAGAGTTCTCTTGAGCGTTGATTGCGGAATAACAAGTTTTGAAGCAGTAGAAAAAGCAAGAGAACTAGGGATGTACGTAATTATAACCGATCATCATACAATCAAAGATAAAATTCCTGAAGCTCACGCTGTGGTTGATCCAAAAAGAGATGATGAAACATACCCTTTCAGGGATTTTGCAGGAGTTGGAGTAGCATATAAATTAATTTCTGCTGTCGCGCAAGAGCTTGGAATTCCAGGCGATGAAGTTGATGAAGTATTAGATATTGTTGCATTAGGAACAATAGCTGATATGGTGGATTTAGTTGATGAAAATCGATATATAGTAAAAGAAGGTTTAAAGAAACTTAATACAACTAACAGAATTGGTCTTTTACAGCTTATGAAAAAATTAAATATTACAAATATATCAAGTCAAGATATAGGATACAGGCTTGCACCAAAATTGAATGCAGCGGGAAGACTTTATTCAGCAGAAGATGCTTACAAACTAATAATGACTGATAACATTTCTTCTGCAGAACAACTTGCTGAAATGTTAATGGGATACAACTTTACTAGGCAAGAGATTGAAAACAAAATCTTCAAAGAAGCAATAGAAAAGATTGAACATTCTAAAATTAAAGATCTGCCAATTTTAATTGTAAGCGGTGACAACTGGCATGCAGGTGTCTTAGGAATTGTAGCCACAAAATTAGTTCAAAAATATAACAAACCTTCTTTAGTTGTATCTTTGGAAAACGGAATTGGAAGAGGCTCAGGTAGAAGCGTGGATGGTGTAAATATTTTAGAAGTTTTATCAGATTTTGCAAGTTATTTCGAAGAATTTGGAGGCCATCCAATGGCAATAGGATTTAGCATAAAGAACGAGAAAATACCAGAATTAATTGAAGCAATATCAGAAAAATTTGGAAATACTTTTTTCGAAGTAGACTCAAAAATTGAGATAGACTCAATTTTAGAAGTTGATGATATAAATGATGAAATCATAGATTCTCTCAGGTATTTGGAACCATTTGGTCATGGAAATCCTGAACCTGTTTTCTTAATTAAAGATAGTATTGTTGATAGAATACGATTTTTTGGAAACACCAACTCCAACGTAAGGATGATCCTTAAAGGCAAAAACAAACAAACTGTGGAAGGCATCGGATTCGGTCTTAGAAAAAATTATTATGATATACCTGCAATTCAAGCTTTCCTTACATCATTAGATGTTGTTGCAAATATAAGAAAAAATGGAGTTGGACCTATTTTAAATATCTTAGATTTTAAAATTTCTTCCGTCCATGAAGAAGATTACAACGATAAATACTTCATTTATTCATTTACAAATGACTGGAAATCACAAAAAGAAGAAGAATTTAAACACTTTGGAGTTTTTGATGAGCTTTCTCAAAGGTATGAAAAAGTTGAAAAGTATCTTCATATCCAAAGACCTTTTGTTTTACAAATGGATCCAATGACAAGAAACGCATTTTTAATGCTTTTAATGCAAAAAGGAAGAACTTTAATAGTAAATCCAAATAACATTGAGACGCTTCATGTATATGAAAGCCTTTCAAGGCACTCACCTAAGGACCTTTCATTTGTAAATTCTTTAAATAGAAAAATTTCAAACCATGTTATTACAAATGCAGTAATGATAATCGAAGATCAAGTACCAATTGATGATTTTGACTTTATTGTATTAAATGAAATACATATTTTGTCAGCTCTCTCAACTGAGATGTATGAAAAACTTTTAGAAAAATTAAAAAAAGAAAAATTGATAATTACAAGTCTATATAAATTTGACACCAACATTCCTTTATATAGTGAAGAAAGAAAACTAAACTTTGGCCTTGAAGATAGAAGGAATTCAAAAAAGACTATTGACTATGACGTTGATTCTATTGCATTCTTGTTTTCAAACTATAACTACGTAACAAAATTCTATGAAAAATTAATTACTAAAGGATACAAATTTAAAGATCTGGTATTCTACAGCCCAATTTTAGAGGATTTCCAAAAAAAGGCTATAAGCACACTTATTAAAAAAGGAAGAATAAAAAAATTAGTATCATCAACAAATTCAGATGGACTCCCTTCGATGCTTCCTAATGGTTCAGAAATAAGACTTTTTGATTTTCCACTTTCTGTTAAAGAATTGATAGATGCAGTTTCTGGAGATTCATATACCATTTTGCAGCTTTATTACAACGAAGAGGACGCCAAAAAGAGAATGGAACATCTAAAAAAACTATTTCCAGAAAACCTCGAAAATGCAGTAAAAGAATTCTTTGAAAATAATATAAAAAACAAAGAAGAATTTTTGAATTTCTCCAAAAATGTATCAATTTCTCCGAAGATATTAAATCAAGCAATAAAAGATTACAAAGAAAGAAAAAAAATTCTTAGAAATATTGAACGTGAATTTGAACTTAGATACTTTGAAAGATATACTATGTTCTTACTAAATAATTCAATAAAGGATATTTATAAGATGATTGAAGAAAGAGATATGTATGATACATATCTTGAAATATAGAGGTGTACAATGATAATAGCAATCGACTATGGAAATAGCAAATGCGGATACGCAATAGGAAACAACTTTATTTCAAAAAGCGGCGCTGTAAAAACTAAAGATATTATGAAACTTATTTCAAATGCCAAAAAGATCGTCATGGGTATCCCATTATCAATGAGTGGAAACTATTCAACACAGAGTCTTAAAGTTCTAACTTTTGCAAATAAATTAGTAGAAAAAGGGTACGACGTTTTTTTAATTGATGAACGGCTGACTACAAAAATGGCAAGCTCTTTTGGTATTAAAGATGATGACGCCTTTAGCGCGAGACAGATCTTTATGGATTTTGTACAAAATCCAAGTGTTGCTCAAAAATTTAGAAAAGAAAAATTTTTAAATTTAGAACTAAGGGAAGAAAATGCATTATTTTATGAAGTTCCACCTTCAAAAAATATTAAAGCTGACGCATTAACTAAAGATTATTCAATAGCTTTTTTGCATTTAAGTATTGGAAATTTTACATATTCAAATCCTGATACACTTGACAAAAAATATAATATAGTCATTACAAAAAAAGAATTTGAAAAAAATGGAAAGAATTTTTTAAAAAGTGGTGGTAAAATTATATTAGTTTAGGTAAGTGCCTGTAGCTCAATTGGATAGAGCCCTGGACTCCGGATCCAGAGGTTGCGGGTTCAAATCCCGCCAGGCACACCAAGTGAAAAATGAAAGGGGGAAAATGATGAATTTAGTAAATTTACTAAACGAAAAAGGATTAGATACTTTATTAGTTCTTAATTTTGAAGGCTCTAACAAACCGACTACAAGATTTATTTCTGGTTTTAGTGGAAGCTTTTCTGGTGTAATATTCTCAAAAGATAAAAGAATAATCGTAACTGATTCAAGATATTGGGAACAAGTAAAATTGGAGTCAGAATTTGATCTTGTAAAGTTCAAAGGCGATAAAAAATTTTTAGATCTTATAGTTGAACTCCTAAAAGATATAAAAGCAAAAAAGGTTGGAATTGAAAAAGATAAAACGTCAGCAAAAGTTATGGAATATTTAAACAATAATCTTGATGGTGTTGAATTTATAGATGTCTCACAAGAGCTTTTAAGACTTAGAGCAGTTAAAACAGATGAGGAAATTGAATTAATAAGGAAGGCAATTCATATAGCAGAAGAAGCTTTCAAAAAAACTCTGGAAATAGTTAAAGTTGGTATGACTGAAAAAGAATTTGCAGCTTACCTTGAATACCAAATTAAAATGCTTGGTGGAGATAAATTTTCATTTGATACAATCGTTGCGTCCGGATGGCGTGGTTCCCTTCCACATGGAATAGCTAGCGAAAAAGCCATAGAAAAAGGTGAACCTGTTGTTGTTGACTGGGGAGCATTTTACAAAGGATACGCAAGTGATTTAACTAGAGTATTCTGCATTGGTGAACCTTCTGAAGAAGTCAAAAAAGTTCACAGTGTTGTATACAAAGCTCAAGAAAAAGCTATAGAAATTGCGAGGGCATCTTTAACAGGTGCTGAAATTGACCTTGCTGCTAGAGAACACATTAAAAATGAAGGATATGGAGAATATTTTGGACATTCATTAGGCCATGGTATTGGCTTAGAAGTACATGAAGAGCCAAGATTAAGTTATTTAAATAGTGAAAAATTACCAGCAAATTCCGTTGTAACTGTAGAACCAGGTATTTATTTGCCAAACAAGTTTGGTATTAGAATCGAGGACGATATTCTACTCACGGAAAGCGGCTGTGAAGTTTTAAGTAGTCTTCCAAGAGATATTTTTATAGTATGAAAAAGGACAATGTCGTAAAAGAATTAAACAAATTAAATCTTTTAACTCTTTTTGGAGCAACGGTAATAGGTAATGTCGTAGTAGGCTATTTTATTGGAAAATGGTTAGATAAAATTTTTGAAAAAGACAAATTATTTGTAATTATTTTTCTGTTTTTTGGTGCTATATCTGGTATTTATAATGCTATACGGCAACTGCTAAAAGAAGTTGAAAAGGTTGATAAAAATGAAAAACGAAAAAATAATTAAACAATTTATTTATGTTATAATATTTATAGCTTTAATTGTAATAACTATTGGTAGTATTATTACAAAAAACAAAACGACGTTTATAGTAAGTTACATTTTTGGTACACTTGGTGCAATTTTATACATAATTTCACTATATTACGATATAATTAGTCTGAATTTAAAAAGAAAAGTCAGCAAAAAAGGATACTACATTCGTTATATTTTTTCAGCCAGTATTTTTCTTTTAGTAGGAGTTATTTTTGAAGAAAAACTCACAGCAATTATTAGTGCTTTTTTAGGATTGATAAATGTAAAAATTTCTGCGTATTTAGTGGGCTTTTTATTTGGAGGTGGCTGGCATGAAAAAAAAGATTAGCACAGGTCTTTTAATATTTTTAATAATTTATACTGTAGTTGGAATTATCAATGCCATCTACTTTGTACCGAAAGACACTGCCGAGGTAACAAAAGGACTTGCTAACAGATGGATAGTACAATTTTCTGATACAAAAGCATGGTACACACGAATTAATCCTCTAACTCTAATAATGAGTTGGGCTATAATTATAGGCCTTATTATTTTCGCAGTACGCGTTGGAAAAAATTTTAAAGTTATTCCGGATAGAAAGCAAGCTCTATCTGAATCAGTAATGGACTTTATGTATGAAGTTGTAGAAAGTGTTATTGATGATCCAAAGTTTGTAAAGCCTACCTTTATGATTGCAACCACCTTGTTTATCTACATATCAATCGCTAATGTAATTGGTGGTGCAATTCCAGGTATAAATGTAAGTGTGGTAGATGGTCACGTTAAATTTACTCTCTTTCAGGATACTTGGTTTTCACCAACCGCTGATCTGAATACAAATCTAACTTATGCATTAATGGTCTTTGTAATAAGCCATGCGTTTGCAATTAAAGCAAAGGGATTTGGCGGATGGCTTAAATCATGGATGGAACCAACACCAATAATGCTTCCGATGAATATCATTGGTGAACTTGCAAAACCAATCTCTCACTCTTTAAGGCTTTTTGGAAATATCGGTGGAGGTGCAATTTTAACATTTATGCTTTCGTATCTAGTTAAGTATTTATTTATGCCTGTTGTATTTTGGGGTTACTTTGGTATGTTTGTCGGTTTGGTTCAAGCACTTGTGTTTTCAATGTTGGCAGTTGCATATATTTCAGAAAAAATATCATAAATCTTTAAGAGGAGGTTGGTACTTATGGAAAAAAGCTTGGCAGATGCATTAATTATTATGGGTAAAGCAATCGGTGCAGGTCTTGCAATGGGTATAGGAGCTATCGGTCCTGGTATAGGTGAAGGTAACATTGGTGCACACGCAATGGATGCAATGGCAAGACAACCTGAAATGGTTGGAACAATTACAACTCGTATGTTACTTGCAGACGCTGTTGCTGAATCAACAGGTATTTACTCCCTTTTGATTGCTTTCTTAATACTTCTTACATTATAATGTGAGGCGATATTATGGATATGTTTGAAATTAATTTGACATCAGTTGTACAACTGATGAGTTTTTTGTTGCTTTTATACTTCTTAAAGAAATTTCTCTACGATAAATATTTTGAGGTCATGGACGCAAGAAAAGAAAAGATAGAAGGGGAAATAGCAAAAGCTGAACAATTAAGAAAAGAAGCTGAAGAGCTTAAAAATGAAGCAACTGAAGAACTAAGGAAAATTAGAAGCGAAGCTGATTCAATAATAAAAAAGGCAAAAGATGAAGCTGAAAATATTATTAGTGATGCCAAGAAAAAAGCAGAAGATGAAGCTTCAAAAATCATTGCTGCAGCAAAGGATGAGATTGAAAGACAGCGTGCAGAAATGATAAAGGAAGTGGAACAAAGGGTTGGAGAAATTGCGGTTGCTCTTGCAATGAAAGTTCTCAAAGGCACATTAGACGAAAAGGCAAAGAGGGAATATCTTGTGAAAGTTTTAAAGGGGTCTGAAAAATGAGATATTCTGTTATTGCCAGTAAATATGTTAAAGCGTTATTGATTGTCGGACAAAAATTAAATAAAATCGAAAAATATGGAGAATTCTTATCTTTTGTAAAGAATATTTATGAAAGTTTTGCAACATTTTTCAACAATCCAATTGTAAAACCAGAACAAAAGACTCTTGTAATAAAGCAAGCATTTGAGGAAGTTTTTAAAGAAAGCCCTGACGAAGCTTTCTTAAACTTTATCAATATTGTTTTTGAAAACAAAAGAGAAAAATTTATTCCTCAAATGCAAGCGCTTTATAAATACGCTGCTATTGATATTGAAAATAAGATATTGGTTAATGTTAAAACTGCTGTAAAGTTATCAGACCAAGAGATAAAAGTTATAAATGATTTTGTAGAAAAATATGTCGGTAAAACCCCTGTAATTGAAGAAACAATTGACGAATCTTTAATTGCAGGAGCAGTTATAGAATTTGCAGGAAAAATGATAGATGTGTCAATAAAGGGAAGAATGGACAAGATTGCTAAGGAAGTTTTTTTCTTAAGAAAGGGGTGAAATTTTGAGAATAAATCCCGGAGAAATTGTAAAAGTACTTGAGTCAAAAATTGAAGGATTCAAAGAAGAAATTAATTTAGAAGACGTAGGTAAAGTTATACAAGTCGGTGACGGAATTGCAAGAGCATACGGCTTGAATAACGTTATGGCCAATGAAATGGTTGAGTTTGTTGAAACAGGGACAATAGGTGTTGCATTTAACTTGGAAGAAGATAATGTAGGTATAATAATTTTAGGTGATTATAAAGGAATTAAAGAAGGTCATACTGTAAAAAGATTAAAGAAAATAATGCAAGTTCCTGTTGGTGAAGCACTTCTTGGTAGAGTCGTAAACCCACTTGGTGAACCTGTAGATGGTCTTGGACCAATTGAAGCAAAAGAATTTAGAGATGTTGAAGTAAAAGCACCTGGAGTTATTTACAGAAAACCAGTTGACACACCTCTCCAAACAGGTATAAAGATAATTGATGCTTTGATTCCAATTGGAAGAGGTCAAAGGGAGTTAATAATCGGAGATAGGCAAACAGGTAAAACTGCAATAGCAATTGATACAATAATAAATCAAAAAGGAAAAGGTGTATATTGTGTTTATGTTGCAATAGGTCAAAAAGCATCTGCTGTTGCAAGATTAGTTAGTAAATTAAAAGAAGCAGGAGCAATGGAATATACTACAGTCGTTGTTGCAAGTGCTGCAGATAATGCTGCATTGCAATATATAGCTCCATATGCAGGCTGTGCAATGGGAGAATATTTCCTCTATAATGGAAAAGATGCATTAGTTATTTACGATGACCTTTCAAAGCATGCTGTTGCATACAGACAACTTTCTCTTTTACTTAGAAGACCACCTGGCCGTGAAGCTTATCCAGGTGACGTTTTTTATTTACATTCCAGACTTCTTGAAAGAGCAGCAAGACTAGATGAAAAATACGGTGGAGGTTCTTTAACCGCTCTTCCAATTATAGAAACACAAGCTAATGACATTTCTGCTTATATTCCAACAAACGTTATCTCAATAACTGATGGACAAATTTATCTTGAACCATCTCTTTTCTATGCAGGTCAAAGACCTGCTGTAAACATAGGGCTTTCTGTTTCTCGTGTTGGTGGAGCTGCACAAATCAAAGCCATGAAAAAGGTTGCAGGTTCATTAAAGCTAGATCTTGCTCAATACCAAGAACTTGAAACATTTGCTCAGTTTGCTACAGAACTTGATCCTGCAACTCAAGCACAAATTACTAGAGGTCAAAGATTAATGGAACTAATGAAACAAGAACAATACGCTCCTATGGAAGTTGAAGAGCAAGTTGCTGTTCTATATGCAGGTATAAACGGATATTTGGATGATCTTGAAGTAGAAAAAGTAAGACTCTTTGAAAAAAAATTAATTGAATTTCTAAAAGATAAAAAATCAGAAATTTTAAACAAGATTAGAGAGGAGAAAGATCTTTCAGAAGAAACTGAAAAAATGCTAAAAGAAGCTATTGAAGAGTTTAAAAGTGAATTTGTCAAAGTATATGGGAAGTGATGCTAAATGAGTAGAGGAAAGCTACTTTCAATTAAAAAGAGAGTTCAATCAACCGAATCACTAAAAAAAATAACCAAGGCAATGGAAATGGTTGCTACTGCTAGAGTAAAGAAAGTAGAAAAAAATTTGAAAGGTGTTAGAGAATTTTTAAATGAAACAAAACGAATTCTTGAAAATATAGAATTTGTAGGTAATCACCCATTTATAACTGGAGAGGGGAAAAAAGCTCTAGTTGTTATTTCAACCGATATGGGTTTGTGTGGCGCTTTTCCAACTGAAATAGGGAGAGCTGCATTGAATTTTGTTGAAAAAGAAGGTATTGATTACGTTTATGCGATAGGAAATAAAACAATTCCATTCTTTAAAAAGCACAAAAGTACTAGGAGAATTTATGAAAGAATTTACGATGTCCCTACGTTTGATTTTGCAAAAACATTAACAAATGATTTAGTAAACGATGGCGTCGGGAAAATTTTTGTTGTGTACGGGAAATTTAAAAATAGACTCATGCAAAAACCTGAAATTGTACAACTTACTCCAATTGAAATTGAAAAGACCAAATCTTCAAGATATGAATACGAACCTGAATTAGAAAATCTAGTAAGTTCAGCTTTGGTATTCTATGTAGCAACAAGTATATACTCTTACGCATACGAAACAAAAGTTAGTGAATTATACTCAAGACAAAATGCTATGAGAAATGCTACAGAAAACGCTGACGAAGTGATTAGAGAACTTACTCTTGAGTTTAATAAGGAAAGACAAGCTTCAATAACCCAGGAGCTTATTGAAATAGTTTCTGGCGCTCAAGCACTGCAAGAGGAATAATTTTAAAGGAGCGTGATATAAAGTGTCAAAAAAATCTAAAGGAAAGATCCTAAGAGTAATTGGTCCAGTTGTTGACGTGCAATTTGAAGAAGGAGATTTACCTGATATATACGATGCTCTTGTTGTCATAAATCCACAAACAGGAAAAAAATTAGTACTTGAAGTTGAACAATTAATTGGTGACAACGCTGTTAGAACCGTTGCACTTGATACAACAGATGGTTTAATGAGAGGTTTAGAAGTTGAAAACACGGGGGAACCAATTAAAGTTCCTGTTGGAAAAGGTGCTCTTGGTAGAATGTTTAATGTTATTGGAGAACCTATAGATGGTAAAGAAGATGAAATCAAAGATGTTGAATATTGGCCAATCCACAAAGCTCCACCTTCAATTACTGAACAATCAACATCAGTTGAAATTTTGGAAACTGGTATAAAAGTTATTGATCTTCTTGCTCCATTCCCAAAAGGTGGAAAAATAGGATTTTTTGGTGGTGCTGGTGTTGGAAAAACAGTCTTGGTTATGGAACTTATTAGAAATATAGCAATTGAGCACCACGGATTTTCAATGTTTGCAGGTGTTGGTGAAAGAACTAGGGAAGGAAATGAATTGTATCTTGATATGCAAGAAGCTGAAGTTTTAGACAACACAGTTCTTGTTTTCGGGCAAATGAATGAGCCGCCAGGAGCAAGGTTTAGGGTAGCATTAACTGCATTAACAATGGCTGAATATTTTAGAGATGTAGAAGGAAGAGATGTATTGTTATTTATTGACAATATCTTCAGATTTGTTCAAGCAGGTAGTGAGGTGTCTGCATTACTTGGAAGAATGCCATCTGCTGTTGGTTATCAACCAACATTAGCAACCGATATGGGTGAATTACAGGAAAGAATTACTTCAACCAAAAAAGGATCTATTACTTCAGTTCAAGCTATTTATGTCCCTGCAGACGATATTACTGACCCCGCACCAGCAACTACATTTACTCACCTTGATGCAACTGTTGTTTTGTCAAGAAGAAGGGCTGCACTTGGTCTATATCCTGCGGTTGATCCTCTTGATTCAACATCAAAAATGCTTGATCCTAACATTATTGGTCAGGAACACTATGAAGTAGCAAGAGGTGTCCAAGAAATATTGCAGAGATATAAAGATCTCCAAGATATTATTGCTATTCTTGGTATGGAAGAACTTTCTGAAGAAGACAAATTAATAGTTCAAAGAGCTAGAAAAATAGAAAGATTCTTAAGTCAACCAGTCCACGTTGCTGAAAAGTTCAGTAACATCCCCGGAAAATATGTACCTATAAATGAAACAATTAGAGGATTTAAAGAAATATTAGAAGGAAAATATGATGATTTACCAGAAATGGCCTTCTATATGGTTGGAACAATTGATGAAGCTGTTGAAAAAGCAAAACAATTACAGAAAAAATAATGCGTGGGCAAGTTGCTCACGCATTTTATCTGGGAGGGATCATTTTGAAGTTAAAGATTTATTCTCCAAACGGTTTAATGTTTGAAAAGGATGTAACCGTGGTAACTGTTAGAACTGTTGAAGGAGAAATGGGACTACTTGAAAGGCGTGCACCAATAATTGCTAAACTAAAAGTTGACAAGGTTGTTGCAAAAGATAACACTCAAACATACGAATATGTTATTGACGACGGTTTTTTACATTGTGATGGCGAAAATGTTATAATAGTAACTGAGGATATAAAAAAAGAAATAGATCCACACAAGTATTTGGGAGGATAGTCATATGATTGCATTTATAGCTGATTCTTCCTTTGATATGCCAAATGTTAAGACAAAATACCCAATATTCTTTGCACCACTAAGGGTTATAATTGATGGTAAAGAGTTTGTAGACAAAGTTAATTTAACAGTTGATCAATTTTACAAGATGCTTAAAGATGCAGAGGATTTTTCAACTTCTTTGCCTAACCCTAAAGAAACTTAAGAATTAATTAAAAAGTTGTACGATGAATATGACAAAATATACATGCTTTCAGTATCAAGTAAATTAAGTGGAACATTTAATATGTTCCAAATGGTAAGTCAGAATTTTAAAGATAAAGTAAAGGTCTTAGACCTAAAAACCGCAAGTATAGAATCATACGCAATTTTTAGAAAACTCGTTGAATACGTAGAAAAAGATATAGAACTCACACAAGATATAGTTGATAAGATAAGAAAAAATTTAAAAATGTACTTCGCCGTTATGGATTTAAAATACCTCGAAAAAGGTGGTCGAATTGGAAAAGCAAAGGCTTTACTTGGAAAGATGTTAAAAATAAAACCAATTTTGAGCGTTGATGAAACAGGTGCCGTAGAATCAATTGCAATGGAGCGAAAGCTTTCTTCGCTTGTAAATAAGCTAATTGAGCTTGGCGAAAGTTTCTTAAAAGAACATAAAATAAGTGATCCGTACTTTTTAGCAGCCTATGGTAGTAAAGAATACAAGAAATATATAGATAGACTAGTGCAACATTTCAATATAAAGGATATTACTCAAATAAGTGCAGCAGTCGGAATCCATACAGGTCCAGAAGTTTTTGGATTTGTTGTCAGCAGTTAATATTTGAAAGGGGGGAATGGAGGAATTAGCCTCCACATTATGGAAAAAAACCTTTCTAAATTATTTTCAGCCAGCCTTCCTGGTGATGACCTCGTAGCTTTTGTATCTGTATTTTTCTCACTAGGCTTTGCTGCAAATTTCTTTTTCAGTTTCACAAATAAAAATATTTATATATCTAATACGATATTCTTGGTAGGGATCCTTGGTTATCTTTTAATAGCATATAAATGGTGCTCAAGTTTACCAAAATTTCTTAAAAATAATGTTTTAATTTTCTATAACTACGTTATTTTATCTATTTTGTTTTGTTTTTTATCATATTTCTTTCCCTTGTTATTTCTTATTTCCGGTTCACTTGTGATATCATTAATAATAGCAATAGATAAAAAGATACATCAAAGTAATATATTTTTAAAAATTATGTTCATATTATTAACGTTAACTTTTTATTTGTTAGAATTAGCACCAGACGTAAACTTTAGACTTAGAAATCTGAAAGAAGAACTTTAGGAGGTGGTTTTATGGATTACAGAGTATCCGCAAAAGGATTTGATTTAACAAATGCCGTAAAAAATTATATTGAAAAAAGATTTCAAAAGGTTGATAGGATTTTAGAAGACGAAGTACATCTTGATATTAAATTAGAAAAAGATGCTACTAGTTTCATTGGAAAAGCAATGATGCATTATCTTGGCAAAGATCTTGTAGTTACAGAAACTTCCGATGATATTTATAACTTAATTGATATCCTATCAGATGCATTCGAAAAAAAATTAAAAAGGGAAAGAGAATATGCAAGAACTAGAAATAAATCAAATTTGAAGGGGCTCGGTGAGGTCTTTACAGATGAAATGCCTGTAGAAGAGCCTAAAGAAAAGATATCATCAGTTAAAAGAGTAAATCTAATGATAACAAGTGTTGAAGAAGCAATCGCACAAATGGAAGTTATGAATCATGAATTCTTCGTTTTTAGAAATATGGAAACAGATGAAATTAATATGTTAATTAAGGGAAAAGATGGTAAATTTGTTTTATATGAATTTCAGGAATAATTAAAATCTAATACAAAATTTCTAATGGCTTCGGACTCTTCCGAAGCCATTTTATTTTTTTAATAGGTTTTATGTTAAAATTAGATTGGGGTGATTTTAATGATAGAATATTCATTAATATATGAGGCTGTATACAACTTGTTTGAAAAAGGATATCCAAATGAAAGTTTGGAAAAATTAGTTGAATCACTAAAAAAGCATCTTAAAGTGAATGAATTAAGCTTAGCAATCTTTGAAGAAAGAAAAAATATTTTCAGGATAGTTGCTGGTATCAATGCTGGGGAAAAAATAAAAGCTAATGATGAAAATTTCAACAAACAAATTATACCTTTAGAATTTGAAGGTAGAAAAATAGGCGCAATAATAGTGGGAGAAAACTTTGAAAAAGATCAAATTTTTATAAACGAATTTTCAAAGTTTTTTGCGTTAGTTTATGATCTTTTCTTAATTAATAGGAGAAAAGAAAAATTAGAGAAGATACTACAACTTACAGACATATTTGAAAAAAGTGATAGTCTAGGAGAGCTCAAAAAAAATTTTGTTGGAGAACTTTTTAAGTACATTCCAAGTGAATTTGTGTTTTTAGCCAAAAAAGTAGGAGAAGATTATTTTATTGAATATTCCTATCCAGTTGAACCTTCGGAAAGCTTAATACCAGGTTTTTCTGATTTTTCAATACACGTATTTAAAACAGAACCGCAAATTTTGAGAAGCGCCAATATAGATTTTAAAAATTTTAAAGTAAAAATAAAGTCGATAATGAGTGTTCCTTTAAACGGCATAGAAGATGGATGGTTAATTTTCATAAATAAACTACACGGTGAAGGATACATCCCAGAAAAAAGTTATGAAGATTTTGATCTAGAACTTGTGGTCGCCTCAGTAAAAAGATTCCAACTTGCAATCTCAAGGCTAGTGTATTATAAAAAGCTCCAAAATGAAATTGACAAACTAAATGAACTAAAAAAAGAACACGAAAGGTTAATAGAAGAGCAAAAAGAGCAACTGCGAAAAATGAGCATAGTTCACTATATCAGTCAGGCAATGCGAAGTAGTAGTGATCCAAAAAATGTCTTAAAAATACTACTCATAGGTCTTACATCCGGAAGAACCCTTGGATTTAATCGTGCGCTTTTACTTTTAAAAGATTTTGAAAAAAACTCACTTATCGGTAAAGCATGGATTGGCCCTGCAAATGAAGAGGAAGTAGAAACAATATGGAAAAAAGCAAATCAACGTGCTATGAGATATGCAGATGTGGTTCAATACCTTCGCGAAGAATCATTAGGATTAGATCTTGATGGAGAATTAACTAAGCAAATTAAAGATAAGATTATTCCATATGGCGCTAGTAGATTTCTTGAAAGGGCTGTTCTAAGAAGAAAAATTGTTCATGTTAACAAAAAAATTTTAGACGGATTAGAAGAAGTAGATTTTTTAGTACCGCTTCTTGGAGTAGATGAATTTGTAATTGTACCTTTAATAGGTAAGAATGACACAATCGGGGTTGTAATATTAGATAATAAATTTTCAAAGCATGAAATTGATAGTGTAGATATAGAAATCTTAAGACTTATCTCGGATAGTGCAGGGCTTGCAATTGAAAATTCAATAAATTACCAAGAGTTAAAAGAAAAAACATTGAATCTTGAAAAACAAAAAAACCTTGTAGAGTATTTAAAGGAATTTTCGGATCTTATTTTACAAAATCTTTCAGCGGCAGTTGTTGTCTTAGGAAAAGATGGTAAAATAACCGAATGGAATGAAAGAGCCGAATATTACTTTGGTAGAACGAAAGAACAAATGTTAGAAAAAAAATTAGCCTATTTAGGTGGAGAATTTGAAGATATAGAAAGCATGGCTCTTGAAGTGTTAAAATTAAAAGAAGAGATTAAACTTTCAAATTACCTAATACCAGTAATGGGGCAGGAAAAATACTTCGATGTATCTTTTTCTCCACTATGGGACTCTGAAAGAATAATTCTTAAAGGTGTAATTGTAACTTTTGAAGATGTCTCAGAAAGGGTTATTTTAGAAAAAGAGCGAAAAAAGCAAGAAAAATTAGCTGCCCTTGGTGAAATGGCTGCAAGAGTTGTCCATGAATTAAGAAATCCTATTTCTGTTCTTGGAGGGTTTGTAAAGCGACTTGAAAAATACGCAAATGATGAAAATAAGAGATCAAAATATTTAAAAATCATATCCGACGAAATTGTAAGGCTTGAAAGTATTGTCTCAGAAATTCTTGAATTTAGTAGAGATAAAAAAATTATAGAATTTTCAGAATTCAATTTAAACGAATTGATTTCTGAAGTCTACATTCTACACGAAGATAGGATTAAGGAAAAAAACATACTCTTTGAATTTAAGACAGATCAGGAAAATATAGAGATTTATGCGGATAAATCTAGAATCAAGCAAGTTTTAATAAACTTAATTCAAAATGCTATTGATGAGACACCTATTGGTGGTAAAATAATAATAGAGGTTAAAAAGTTATTAAAAACTGTACAAGTAAAAATTTGGAATGAAGGAAAGCCTATATCAAGAGATATTCTTGAAAAATTATTTACCCCATTTTTTACTACAAAGGTACACGGTACAGGTTTAGGTTTACCTATTTGTAAGAAAATAATTGAAGATGAACATAATGGAAAAATTTGGGTTGAACCCGATGAAAATGGGAATGGATTTATATTCGAATTACCTTTAAAAAACAAGGAGGATTAGTATGCAAGAGATAATGTTAAAATCTAAAATTCATATGGCCAAAGTAACAGACAAAAGCATTAATTACATGGGGAGTATAGGAATTGATACAGAATTATTAGAAAAGGCTGGGATGAAGCCTTTTGAGCTAGTTTTAGTTGCCGATGTAAATAATGGTCAAAGATTTGTAACTTACATTATTCCCGAAGAAAAGGGAAGTAAAAAGATAGTGGTAAATGGAGCTGCAGCAAGATTAGTAGAACAAGGTGACAGAGTAATTATAATGGCGTTTGGTATGTATGACAGCAATGAATATAAAGGTCCAAAAGTGATTATAATGAATGAAAAAAACGAAATAGTTGAAATTAAGCAAGAGGGAGTTTAAAAAAGATGGTATATTTCGGCCCCGAAAAGTTAAGTTATATTGGTAAAAAGTTGGAAAATATACTGTCCAGCGATAAAGAAAAACTCTTAGATTTTCTAAATAGCTATAAAGAAAAATTGGATGTTTTTCACAAACATCTAATATTGGTTACTGTTTCTAGCGACAATGATTTTGCATTAAGTGCTGGCTTTAATCCTGAGGGCAAATTTTTTTACGGTATTTCAATCACAAGTCCCTTTTTAAAATCTCCATCGCTGTACAAAATAAAAGATTATGTCAACGAAGAATTTGAAGCGTTATACAACAACATTTTTAATAAAAGCACAATTTCTAAGATACAAGCTGGAATTATAAGGTTTCCACTTCAAACACATTTTCTTGCTGTTGGTGGTGAAAAATCACTGGTATCAAAAGAAATGTTTTCAGAAGAAATTACCGGAAAGCCTTGGCTTAATTTTGCAAAAATAATTGACAATGAAGCTTATGAAAAAATAATGAATATAAATGGTAAAAAAATAGGATTTCTAAAAATGTCATTAACTGATGATGGCATTTATTTCTTTGGAATCATTAATGATCCACATAAAAACCTATATGCTGAATTTTTCAGATTTTTAAAGGAAAAATATAAACTGCCTTCTGGAAAATATTATCCTGTTATGGAAATTAAAGACAAAGTTGTTGGAACGTTTAAGCTTGAATTAGAAGAAATTTTTTCAGAAGAAAAGTGGAAAATTTTGGAAAAATTTATAGATGATTTTGAAAAATTTAGGAGGTTCGTTGCTCAAATGGGGGGATAGCATATGATTAATGTTTCAAACATTGAAGAAGTTTTAACTAAGATTCCTGGAATTCAGGCTGCAAAAGCTGTTGTTGAAGATGAAGAAATTGTTGAGCTTCATGTAGTTGCAGATGATGAAAAACTTCCAAAGCAAATTGTCCGAGATATAGAAACAGTATTATTTGCAAGCCTTGGCATTAAAATTGACAGAAAAGTTATAAGTATAGCACAATTAAATTCTAAAATTGAAACTTCTAAAGTTCTACCTTACAGACTTGAAAAATTAGATGTAAAAGATGAAGGTAAAAACATTAAAGTCTCTGTTGAAATTGTACACGGTCAAGAAAAAATGTCCGGAGAGTTTTCTGGTCCTAAAACAAGTAGAAATATACCTATTGTAATTGGAAATGCTGTTTTAAATGCTCTTGAAAACATACACGATTTCGTAATATCCGTTGATGATATAGCTGAAGTTTCTTTAGCCGGAAAAAACTTTTTAATAACTCACCTTACCAAAGAATATAAAAATGTAGAAGAAAGCATAATAGGAGCTGCTCCAATAGAAAAGGATAAAAATACAGCAATTGCCGAAAGTGTTTTAGATGCATTTAGGAGGTTGTAAATGTTTTATATAGAGACTTGGAAATTACCTGGAGATTTAAATATGGCAATTGATTATGTTTTGGGAAAAAGCCAAAGCTCTTACTTTAGACTATATACTTGGAAAAATCCTACCTTATCCCTTGGTAAAAATCAATCAGTTGATGTTGTAAATACTACATATTTAAAAGAAAATGGGATCGACTGTGTTAAAAGACCTACAGGCGGAAGAGCTGTTTTACATAGCAAAGAGCTAACATACAGCTTTATTATTCCAAATACTGACCCATTGTATAGACTCTCTGTTTTAAAGCTTTATAAAGAAATTTCAACTATTATTGTTGAGGCATTAAACAATATAGGTATCCCCGCTGAGATTGTTTCTCACTCTAGTAGGGGAAATACTCAGTTGTGTTTTGATGCCCCATCATGGTATGAAATAGTGCTTAATGGAAAAAAGATTATAGGAAGTGCGCAAATGAGAACAAAAAGTTTTGTATTGCAGCACGGCTCAATAGTACTTAAAACAACTACAGGAATTGAAAAATGCTTTAAAAACCAAAGCGAGCCCATAACACAATATGGATTGGATCTTGCAAAAGAAGTTGATATAGAAGAATTAAAGAATTCTCTCTACAAATCGTTTAGTAAAAGATTTCAACTTAAAAGGTTCGAAAATGTTAATGAGATTATTTCCCTAGCTGAAAATGAAAGGATGAAGTTTAAATGCTGTATTTAATTGGAACACCCATTGGAAATTTGGAAGATATTACATTAAGAGCGCTGAGAATACTTCGCGAAGAGATAGATTATATTTTTGCTGAAGATACAAGAAGAGCTTTAAAGCTCTTAAATTTTTTTGATATAAAAAAGCCTGTAGATTCATTCAATGAACATTCATCGATAAAAAAGAAAAACAAAATTTTAGAATTATTAAAAGATAATAAAAACGTAGCATACATCTCCGACGCTGGAATGCCTGTTATATCTGATCCTGGCACAGAACTAGTAAATATATGCCTTGAAAACAATATTCCCTGGGATGTTATCCCTGGCCCCAGTGCACCTATTACAGCATTAAGTGCTAGTGGATTCTATGGAAATAGATTTTTATTCCTGGGCTTTATGCCTCGTGATAAAAAAAGAAGAAAACTTTTAAGGATGATTAAGGAAGAAAATCTTGCAGAAGTTTTTGTTTTTTTTGAAAGCCCAGAAAGGCTATTAAAAACTCTAAAAGATATTCTTGAAATAATTGGAGATGTTGAAATATTTATTGCAAGAGAACTTACAAAAATACATCAAGAATACTTTAAAGGAGCAATTTCAGAGGCCCTTGAGCATTTTTCAGGTGGTGTAAAAGGAGAAATTACTGTCGTTTTTAAAAATAAGTTGTTGACAAAAAATAATAATGGGTGTATACTCTAATCAACCCCGGAAGGAAACGGGGAATGTAAAAAGATTTACGAGGAGGCGTTTTTTTATGAAAGGTACAGTAAAGTGGTTTGATGCAAAAAAGGGATATGGATTCATTACTAAGGAGGACGGAGAAGATATCTTCGTACACTGGAGTGCAATCCAAACAGATGGTTTCAAAACATTAAAAGAAGGTCAAGAAGTAGAATTTGACGTTCAAGATGGACAAAAAGGTCCACAAGCAGCAAATGTAAAACCTCTTTAATTTGTAAAGTTAAAGTAGGATAATAATCAGCCCCCATTTAATGGGGGCTTTTAATTTATTTTGAAGAACTATCAGTTGAAGAAGTTGAAGAAGATTTTCTACTATCTGTAATATAAAAACCACTACCTTTAAAAACTATACCAACTCTTCCAATTGCTCTTTCCATTTTTGAACCACAAACATCACAGGTGATATCAGGATTATCGTTAATAGAATGAAGTTCTACTTTTTCGTGACCACAACTCTTACATACATACCTATACATTGGCATATTCTCACCTCCTGTCTTATTTTCAGTAACTTTATATTTTCATTTTATATTATCTAACATCATTTATCATTCGTCAAGTATAAATGTTAAATTTTAAAGAAAATAGTTTTCTTATCTTAGTTATGATAAAATATCATATGTAAATACATTCTTTATATTTTCATTTTAAGGAGGTCTTATATGCTCTATGCATTCGTTGGTTCTTTTATTCTGACGCTTATTTTAATCCCTTTTTTGAGAAAAATAGCTTTTAAATTTGGTATAGTAGACAAACCTGATAACAAACTTAAAAACCACGAGAAATCAACTCCTTATTTAGGTGGTGCAGCGTTTGTTTTCTCATTCCTGATTTTTACACCATTTAGCTTATTTAGAAAAATGTATATAGTAGTTCTTAGTTTAATGGGACTTTATGACGATCTAAAATCAATAAACCCTTGGTTAAGATTAACTATAGAATTTATAATAGGATTTCTTGTATCCACAAGATTTTTAACAAATCCTATTGAAATAACTATTGCCACAATTTTTTACGCTTTTTTGATTAACTCTGTAAATATGATGGATGGAATGGATGGAGTTTGTGCAATAACTTCAACCATAGCTGCATTTGGACTTATATGGACTGTTACATTCCCAAATGATAAATATTATCTAATATCACTTATTGGCTCATTACTTGCTTACCTTATATTCAACTTTCCACCAGCAAAAATTTTCATGGGTGATATGGGAAGCTACACTATTGGAGCAATTTTAGGAGTTTCCGTTATTTCATCTTTTTCCAAGAGTTTATCACACACTATAGCAGCTCTAATAATTTTAAGTCCTTTTTTCCTTGACACATTTACAAGTATGACTAGAAGAGTTCTTGCTGGAAAATCACCTTTTGAAGGTGACAGAGACCATATCTATGACAAACTTCAAAAAAGATTAAAAGATAAAAGAAAAACGTTTTTCACAATGGCTTTGATAAGTTCTATTTTTTGCCTTTTAGGTATTTTATACATAAAATACGATAAACTTTCACTTTTTCTTACAGGATTTTTGATGACTATTTTAACAATTAAACTGTCTCTTTTAAAATATGACAACAAAGAGACTGCAAACTAAAAAGAAAGGGTGTTCTATTTGTCATTAAAAAACAAAAATCTTTTGATGATGATATTGGCAATTGCTCTATCAATAATTACATATTTCTTATTCAGAGAAATGTATTATTCTAATTCTGACTTTCCCTATTCCCAAGAAATTCTTGCCGCTTTTATAGCAACCGTCATAACTATACTAATTACATCACTTCTTTTAAACAAGCAAACTGAAGTAGAAATGCTAAAAGAAGAAAATTTAAAAATTCTTGAATTAAAAGCAAGTATCTACAATAAGCTCTTTAGTTATTTAGAAGAAGTGTTTTTAAAGCAAGAGGTGACAAAAAGTGATATTATAAAGCTCAAACTCATAAACCAAAAGCTTTCAACAATAGCATCTATTAATGTCTTAAAAATATTTGAAAAATTTATCGAAATAAAAGCAAAGAAGACTCCATCTTCTATAAGATGGATATGAATCTGCATATTTGTGCATAATATGCTATAAAATCGGTGTTAATATATAATATAGATGTGAAAAAATGTTTCTTGAATCTAATAACCATTCAGTGTTCAAATTGAATTACCATCTTGTTCTTGTAACGAAATACAGACGTTCTGTAATTGATGATAATATATCTGACTTTTTGAAGAAAATTTTTGAATATATTGGCGAGAAATATGGTATTAAATTACAAGAGTGGAATCATGATAAAGACCATATTCATGTGCTGTTTTCTGCACAGCCAAATTCACAGCTATCTAAATTCATAAATGCATATAAAAGCACTTCATCTAGACTAGTAAAAAAGAAATTTCCACAAATAAAAAGTAAGCTTTGGAAATCGGCTTTTTGGTCTAAA